>DAIRWA010000014.1:0-16746 GCA_036802545.1 Bacillota bacterium
GGACTCCACACCAAAGACAGATGTACTCTACGCTTCTGGGCGGCCTCTCCACTAGTAAAAGCCCCCTCTATCGCATTTTCCTAAACCACCCGTCCTCTCACCCTAAGATATTCTGCCGGCGTGCCTAGTTTCCTTCTTGCCTCAATAAGAAGAATCTCCCAAGTATGGACAATGCGTTATCCCGGACTACTTTCTGTATGTCATCCTTGTCCATACCCGATCTCTTCATTTCCATTACATATCTTGCGCAAGACAGCAAAGGATAATCGCTCCCTAAGATTATTTTGTCAAGGGCGCCGCTTGCTCTAAGATACATATACACTTCGGGCCCGTACAGGAGGGGTTGAGCAGCGTTATCGTAGTAGACGTCTTTCAAAGCTCTCACTTCGGGCATTGCCCAGTAGAAGGGCAGTCCGCCGCCTAAATGGGCAAAAATGAGCTTAAGGCCTGGATTTTCCTTGGCAAACCGGTAAGCCGGTCCGGGACCCACATCTCCTTTGCCCGGATAGTCGTGCCCCACTTCCTCATTTACGTGTATCAAGAGCGGTACTTCCGCTTCTTTACAGAGGCCCGCCAGGCGCTCCAAGTCCCGGCCGTCCATAGAGAAGGAGTGGCCCGCGGGAAAAATCTCTCCAAAGCCGCACATACCCTCTGAAACGAGCCTTTCCGCTTCCTGCAGATAGCCGTCATTTTTGGGACATGTGACTCCAAACGGTATGAGCCTACCCGGATGCTCGGCTGCGAAGGACAGCACATAGTCGTTTTGGACGCGGTTAAACCCCGGATCTTTAGAGGAGAACCCGAAGACCACGGCCCGTTCGACCCCTTCTTCGTCCATATCGTCCAGAAGGTTCTTGCCTGAATGGAACTTGGCTCCCTTGGTTGTAACCAAAGCGCCAAAGTGATTATCTACCGAGGCGAACCGGGGGAGGTCCTGAAGGACCTCCTCCGGCACAATGTGGCAATGGCAATCGATCATACCTGTGATCAGTGGGACTCCTCCTGAACAAGTTCAAATAGAACCCCGAACGTGCTCTTAGGGTGAACGAACCCGACCTTGGTACCGTGAGCTCCTTCCCGAGGCTCCTTGTCAATGAGGCGCATCCCGTTGGCTTCCGCGTCTTTCAGCCCTTTCGCGACGTCTGTGGTCTCTAGGGCCACGTGATGGAGCCCCTCACCCTTTGACGCTAGAAACTTGGCGACGGCGCTATCCTCACAGGTAGGCTCCAACAACTCCAAGCGAGTCTCGCCAACCGGTACAAAGGCTACCCGGACTTTTTGCGAGGACACTTCCAGAACGCTCGATACGTCTAATCCAAATGCTTCCTTGAGGGTCTTGGCGGCCTGCTCTAGGTCTCGGACCGCTATCCCAAGGTGGTTCACCTTTGTTATCATCCAAAAACCCCTCCTCGTCGCGATAGGCGGTGTCTAGACCCACGAACCCGGGCGATATACTCCAAACACTTCTCTCAAGACGCCGCAGATCTCTCCGATGGTAGCGTAGGACCTGACGGCCCCAAGCACCTTGGGTACCAGGTTATCCGTTCCTTTGGCGGTTTCTTCGATGTCTTTAAGAGCGACCGCGACTGCCCTTCCATCACGCCGTCTCTTTAGGTCACCAAGCCTTTTTACCTGGGCTTCGGCGAGAGCGGGGTTAACCCTGAGAAGTCCCGTAGGCGATTCCTCCTGGATCTCCAGACAGTTTACGCCCACGACCATCTTCTCTTTGGCCTCGACCGCTTTCTGGTGCTTATACGCGCTATCCTGTATCTCCCTCTGCATGTAGCCACGTTCGATGGCGGCGACGGCGCCGCCCATGTCGTCGATCTTCCGGATATACTCCATTGCCTTTGCTTCAATTTCATCGGTTAGCCGCTCAATGAAGTAACTGCCCGCCAACGGGTCCACGGTGTCCGCCACTCCTGACTCAAAGCCGATGATCTGCTGGGTACGCAAGGCAATTCTCACCGACTCTTCTGTGGGAAGGGCGAGAGCCTCGTCTCTGGAGTTGGTGTGCAAGGACTGTGTACCGCCCAGCACGGCCGCCAGCGCCTCCAAGGCCGTACGGACTATGTTATTGTCGGGCTGCTGGGCCGTTAAGGACGATCCCGCGGTTTGGGTGTGGAACCTAAGCATCCATGACTTAGGGTTCTTGGCCTTGAACCTTTCCTTCATGATGCGGGCCCATATCCTTCTGGCGGCCCTGAACTTGGCGATCTCTTCGAAGAAATCCATTTGGCTGTTGAAGAAGAACGAGAGCCTGCGGGCAAAAGCATCGACGTCCAGGCCTTTGTCTACGGCCGTCTGCACGTAGGCTATCCCATCCGCTAAGGTGAACGCGACTTCCTGAACGGCGGTGGCACCCGCTTCCCTGATGTGATAACCGCTGATGGAAATGGTGTTCCAATCGGGTATCGCCTTTGAACAGTACTCGAATATATCTGTCACCAGCCGCATAGATGGGCCGGGCGGGAATATGTAAGTGCCCCTTGCCACGTACTCTTTTAATATGTCGTTCTGGATTGTGCCCTGGAGCTTCTTGGCAGGAACGCCCTGCTTCTCGCCCAACGCCTGGTACATAGTCAAGAGCACAGAGGCGGGGGCGTTAATGGTCATAGATGTGGATACCTTGTCCAGTGGAATTCCGCTGAACACGGTCTCAATGTCTTCAAGTGAGTCGATGGCCACCCCTACCCTGCCTACCTCGCCTTCGGCCATGGCGTGGTCCGAGTCATAACCAACCTGAGTGGGCAGGTCAAACGCGGTTGACAGTCCCGTTTGTCCCTGCTGCAAAAGGAAACGAAATCGCTCGTTAGTCTCCTTGGCGTCCCCAAAGCCCGCGTACTGGCGCATGGTCCAAAGCCTACCCCTGTACATTGTGGGCTGCACTCCTCGGGTATAGGGGTATTCGCCCGGGAACCCCAACTTGTCGAGATATGACCAATCCTTTAGGTCCGCCGGGGTATCCGCGCGGTTGACGGGAATGCCGGAATCGGTCACGAACTCCTTCTTGCGTTCCGGGAAGCGAGCGATTGCTTTGGCTACCGACCCTTGCTCCCATTTCTCCTTGGCAGCTCTCGCGTCCTCGTCGTAAGCCACTATTAGAAGCCCCCTCTCTCTGGGGGCGGCATAGTGCCGCCCCGCTCACACCTATTCTTACCTAAGTCATGGATACTTCTCTTGAGGCCTCCAACCCCGCCTTAAAAGCCTTCTTGTTTAGCTCCTCCGTGCCCTTGGGTATTCTCCTAAGGAGCGACTTCATAACAGCGTCCTCGGGGACTATCCCGACAAGTCCCGTCAATAGCCCGAGAGCCACGATGTTGGCTACGATCTCCCTACCCAGTTCCACCGCTTTTTCGGAAATAGGATACTTCACTATCTTAGCGTCAACCTCTGGAACCGACTTGACGTGAGTTGAGTCTACTATGACCGTCCCGCCTTTGGCGACTGTCGGAACGAATTTGTCGCAAGCTTCCTGGGCCATAACCACTATGAACTGGGGGGATTCAACCTCGGGATAGTCTATATCTTCGTCGGCTATGATCACATCGGCTTTGGACGAACCGCCTCTGGACTCGGGGCCGTAAGACTGGGTCTGAATCGCGTTCAGGTCGGTATGCTCAGCGGCGGCACCGGCGAATATGATGGCCGCTGTCATAAGCCCTTGGCCCCCTTCTCCGGCAAGCCTTAGCTCAGTACGCACTAGGCCTCGCTCCTTTCCCTGACACGCTCGATGAGATCCAGATAGATCCCGCTAAATTCGGGCGCGTTCTCGGTCTTCTTCAGTATACCGATGGGAAACTTCCCCGCTTTCTCTTCATCCGAAAGCTTATCCCAAGCCGCAAGCGTCACTGCGTGATCTCTGTACCAGTACATCATGTCCAGAGGGGCGCGAAGCTTGTTCCTTCTGCCATAGTAGGTCGGGCATTGTGAAAGAGCCTCTACGAAGCTAAACCCGTTATGCTTTAGGGCTTCCTTGATTATGTTGACCAAGGGCCTGGCGTGGTAAGTAGTGCCGCGGGCGACAAAAGTCCCGCCCGCCCCGGACACGAGGTCGCAAAGGTCAAACGTGGGCTCCACCATGCCGTAAGGCGCTGTGGACGCGAAGCTCCCGCCGGGCGTAACCGGCGAGTACTGGCCTGACGTCATGCCGTAGATGGTGTTGTTAAAGCAAACGACGGTAAGATCTATGTTTCTCCTTGCGGCGTGTATCAGATGGTTGCCGCCTATGGCAGATGCGTCTCCGTCTCCCGTTATTACTATCACCCTAAGTTCTGGGTTCGCCATCTTAATGCCGGTAGCGAACGGAATAGCCCGTCCGTGTGTCGTGTGAAGGGTATCAAAGTGAAGATACCCGGGCGCCCTGGCTGAACATCCGATGCCTGAGACTACCACCGTTTCTTCGGTATCCAACTGCAGTTCATCTACGGCCCTTAAGATCGACTGGGTCACAATTCCATGACCGCAGCCGGGGCACCAGATGTGAGGAAGTTTCTTTGTCCTCAAGTACTTTTCTAGAGGATGGGCCACCTACATCGCCCCCTTTATGGCGTCCAGTATCTCGTTAGGCTCAATGAACTGGCCCGCTATTTTGTTCAAAGGCGTAACCGGGCACGCGTCGCCTAGGACTCTCTTGATGGGCAGTACATACTGCCCCAGGTTCATCTCGGGTACGATTACCGCCTTAAGACCCATGTCGCGCAGCTTAGATACCCGCTCCTCCGGGAACGGCCACAGCGTTATGAAGCGCAAAAGACCGGCTTTTATCCCTTCTGCCCTGGCGTCTTTGACCGCTTTCTTGGCCGAGCGGGCGGCGCCTCCATACGCCATGACTACGACTTCGGCATCGTCCATATAGACCTCTTCGAACTTAGAGAGCTGTTCTCGGCGATTTCTGATCTTGTCCGCAATCCGCCGTATCTGCTTTTCGCCGACCTTCGGGTTGTTGGTGGGAAAACCGTCTTCACCGTGAGTAAGCCCTGTAACGTGGAATCGATAGCCGTCTCCGAAGGCAGCCAAAGGCGGAACGTCATGGAGTCTTCCCTGCCCTGTTCCGTACGCCAGGTAAGACTCCTTGGGGCACTCGGGTTTCTCCCTGTCTACGACTGTAAGCTCGTCGGCGGGGATAAGTTCCACCTTTTCACGCAGGTGACCGACTATCTCGTCCATCAAGAGCACGACCGGGGTTCGGAGCTCTTCGGCTATGTTGAAAGCGGAAATCGTGAGGGCATAAGTCTCGGCGACCGATGAGGGGCACAAGACCACCATCTCGTGATCGCCGTGAATGCCCCACCGGGCTTGCATAACATCCCCTTGTGCGGGAGATGTGGGCATTCCGGTTGATGGGCCGACGCGCTGCACGTTGACTACGACACACGGAATCTCGGCCTCGCATGCGAAGCCCAAGTTCTCCTGTTTTAGCGAAAAACCCGGGCCGCTCGTGGCCGTCATGGCCTTAAGTCCTGCGAGGGAAGCCCCGCATACCGCCGCCATGCTAGCGATCTCATCTTCCATCTGAAGGAACTTGCCGCCGATTCGCGGAAGCCTCAAAGAGCATATCTCCGCGATTTCCGTTGAAGGGGTGATGGGATAGCCGGCAAAAAACCGTAAACCCGCGGCCAGCGCCCCTTCAACGCAGGCCTCGTTGCCTTGCAGGAGTCTAGGTCCCGTCTCAGTCATTTGCTATCTCTCCTCTTAACGGCGATGGCGAAATCAGGGCAGTGCATTTCGCAAAGCAAACAGCCGATGCACAAGTTTTCGTCCAGAACTTTTGGCGCTCCCGATTCATCGCCCAAGACCTTCTTCGGACAAAAAGCCACGCACAACCCGCACTTCTTGCACCACTTCGAGTTAACTGTTATTTCCCAACCTCGAGCCACGCTCGACCCCCTCCTGCCTGTTTTTTCTCCGGTGTTCCAAGACCGACGATCTGAGTAAGTTCACCGACCCGGCATCAGGTTTGTAAATGAACTCAATGACCTGAGTACCGCGTTTTGTCACAGACGACACTTCCTTAAGCCGTCCGGGCGACACGATAGCCGCTTTCTTGTCCTTTAAGAGCTGCCGAATTACCTCCGTGTCTCTGTCTGTAGTCACTTCCACATCTAGTTCCGTAATCCCGGCTAAGTCCATAGATTTACAAATCCTCTCGGCGAACCGCTCCGATAGGCACACCAGCAAAACTTTGGTGCCTGCCGCTAATCGGGCTATGCGCACGATTGAGTCTATGGCCGGGTCCAACGCTATTCCCAAGATATCGTCAGTCCTATCCGGGAACAGGTTTCGCACCTCGTCCAGATGGAAGAAGGTCGTGACGACGAGATCCGCCTTAGTCAAAGTCGTGCAAGCAGAAGTCTCGCCCGAGGATACATCGTCGGTGAGGATGGGCAACACCTTCACGCCGGTACCCAGCTCCAGCTCCTTGCTGAAGTAATCCAACTGCTCCTTGTTGCATTCCACGAAAGCCAACTCTATTTCGGATAGCAGTTTCTGACGCTCCTCTATGCGCTTCTCGGCAACAGTCAAGAATTCTTCGGGGCTAACCCCCAAGTCCAAGGCGTCTTCTAAGCAGGCGTCTATGAGTCTTGACAGCCGTTCGCGTTTGTTCTCCAGCCTCACAATGTCGTCGGCTTCGGCGACGAACGTGCCTCGCCCTTGCCGAGAGCTTATGAGCCCTTCGGCTTCTAGCTGCCGATAAGCCAGACTCACAGTGTTCCGGCTTACCCCCAGTTCTGAGGCCAGATAACGTTCGGTGGGAAGGCGCTGCCCTTTCTCCCAGTGACCCGAGGCGATTAGCGTTTCAATTCCTCGCTTCACCTGAAGATAAATGGGAAGCCCGCCCCTACGCTGCAAGTTGAACGCTTCTCTGTCTGCCAAGCGGTCCCCCTCCCTTATGAGCCATTGAGCGTGATGCTCAACATTGGATCTTTCCTTTAGGCCTATTGGATCTCCTGCTCCAAGCGAAAGATATTCTACGAGTTCTCAACGAAGTCCTCCTATATGGTGGGTTTTCGGCAAAAAAAGAATCCGGGCGTCATTAGCCCGGATTGGACTGCTTGTGGGATCCAAGTGGCCTAGATCCCGTATGTACTGGACTTTCTCACCGGCCTTATGGCCGATGATTCTATAGCGCGGAAAAACGATGCGCCAAGATATCGGTTAGTCTTTCAAGACCCTTCCTACACCGCTCTTGAATACGTCGACTTCAACCTTTTCGGCGATGCGAACCTTAACGCTGACGTCGTCTACCTTGGTGATGACGCCCGCGATGCCCCCGTAGGTGACGATCCTATCGCCCGGCTTCAGGGCCCGTATCATTTCCGCCCTTGCCTTCTGTTCTTTTTGTTGCGGGCGAATCATCAGAAAATACATGATCCCGATCAGCAGAGCGAACCACAGAACCTGTCCCATTAGGGGGTTAGACACAATATCTGGCAACTTCGTAACCTCCTTAAGGCTTCTTCGTGAAAAGCCTTAGAGTGTGACCTTTATGTTCGACGCAAATCTTCTCATAACCTTTCTTCATCCGCATCATCTGCCAAATCTACCGGATAGATACGCATGATATGGTCTTTGTAGCTCTCCACAGTGCCATTTTCAACATGCGCGGCTATTTCCGCCATCAGCCTTTGGAAAAACCTAAGGTTGTGTACAGTCACCAAGGTCCAAGCCAGACTCTCTCCGGCGACGAACAAATGACGGATATACGACCGGGAGAACCCTTGACAAGAAAGACAGTCGCAACCTTCTTCGATGGGAGAATGATCCGCCATATGCTTCTTGTTCCGGAGGTTTACCGAGCCTTGGAAAGTAAACGCCCTGCCGTGCCTGGCATTTCTGCTTGGGAGAACGCAGTCGAACATATCCACACCCGCTAAGACACATTCCACCAGATCATAGGGATGCCCCACGCCCATAAGATAGCGCGGTTTATCAGCGGGCAGATATGCGGTGGTGAGGTTTGTGATCTCGTAGAAATCTTTCTTGGGCTCTCCCACCGCCAACCCTCCCAAAGCGTATCCCGGGAAATCCAATGCGGCTAGCTCCAAGGCGCACTGCTTCCTAAGATGCGGGAAGGTGGAGCCTTGAACGATGCCAAACAACGCCTGTGATTCGGGTATGTCCATGGCCTTGGCTTTCTTGGCCCACAAGAGCGTCCGCCGCGCGGATTCCACGGCCCCTTCCTCGCTTACAGGATAAGGAGGGCATTCATCAAAGCACATGATGATGTCTGCCCCGATATCCACCTGGGCCTTAATCGACTCTTGCGGGCCGAACTCTACGAGACTTCCGTCTATATGAGAACGAAAACGCGCTCCCTCGTCGGTCAAGGACACCATGTGGCCGAGACTCATCACTTGAAAGCCTCCGCTGTCGGTCAGGGTGGCCCCGGGCCAGTTCATGAACTTGTGAAGCCCGCCATGTTCTTTCACCACCTGTGGTCCGGGCCTAAGATACAGGTGATACGCGTTTGACAGCATGATCCTTGTGCCGGTATCCCAGACGTCCCCGGGAAGCACAGATTTCAAGGTAGCCTGGGTTCCGACAGGCATAAACACGGGAGTCTCGATGACCCCGTGAGGGGTCCGCATGCGGCCCAATCTCGCACCTTCATGTTGGTGGACGACTTCAAACCCAAAAAGAGACAAGATGTTTGTGACCTCGCTTTCATCATCTAGCAACATAAAAACCGCTTCATGCTTCCTTTGAAAACGCTATGAGGCGAGTTTCTTGGGTGACTACTTGGGTGACTAAAGGATCAGCATCGCGTCACCGAAGGAAAAAAACCTGTAGCGTTCGTTTACGGCTTGGCGGTACGCCTCCATGATCAGTTCCTTGCCCGCGAAGGCAGACACTAACATGAGAAGTGTGGATTTGGGTAAATGAAAATTGGTTATGAGGTGGTCGACCACAGAATAACGAAAACCGGGGAAGATGAAAAGGTCCGTGTCACCGGCCATTTCCCTGATTGTCCCATGGCCCGCGCTAGCACTTTCTAAAGACCTTACAACTGTAGTGCCTACCGCGAAAAGGTCGCCGCCTCGGATCCTTAGATCGGACACAGCCTGGGATACTCCCTTATCCACCACGATGTACTCCTCGTGGATACGATGCTCCTCAACATTCTCTTCCTTAACGGGCCGGAAAGTAGCGATACCCACGTTAAGGGTTACGGCATGGACAAGGCAGCCCTTTTGCTTCACTTGGCCCAAGAGCGAAGGCGTAAAGTGAAGCCCGGCGGTCGGAGCCGCCGCGGAGCCCGGAACCTTAGCGTAAACGGTCTGATACCGCTCCGGGTCCCTCAGAGACGTCTTTATGTAGGGAGGCAACGGCATCTTTCCAAGTCTCTGGATGACATCTTCCCACCTGCCCTCATACGTCCAAGAGATGGCGCGACCGCCGTAATCGGTTCTGGAGACCACGGTTCCTATGAGGGCCGTCTCCTCATCGCCGAAAAACAGCTTATCGCCGATTCTGGTCTTGTGTCCGGGTTTGACAAGGCACTCCCACCGGTCCTGCCCGATTTCCTTCAGGAGCAGCGCTTCGACTTTGCCGCCGGTCTCCCTGCGACCCAATAGCCTTGCCGGAAGCACTCTGGTGTCGTTCACAACCAGAAGGTCGCCCGCGTCCAGGTAATCTAATACGTCCCGGAAAGTCTTGTGGGATATGCTCCCGCTCTGCCTATCCAGAACCAGAAGCCTGGAATCGTCCCTTTTTTCAAGCGGGGTCTGAGCGATCAATTCAGGCGGCAAATAGTAATCGAACTCGTCTACTCTCAATGAGGCGTCACCACCACAATTCTAACGCGGTTCCGGGGTAATAGCGGGACAGGATCGAAGGATGGTCTTCCCCTATCAAAGCCAAGGCACGGGCCCCCCATTGAGAAAGGCCCACCCCGTGGCCCCATCCCTTACCTTCAAAAGTGAAGGTAACGGGCCCTTCTTCCACCGAACCCGAAAGCGCGCGCAATCCCGAATCCCCTGTGGATAGAATGCCTCCGCCGCCTTGAATGAACAAATCCTTGGCCGTTTCCTGTCTCTTGCCGATTCCGTCAGTGACCCACGCGGTCAACGCCGGGTTGATATCAGCGGTCGAGTTTTGTCCCCCGCCTCGCATGTATGTTGAGAACAAGAGGCTCCGGAGCGGCTGTCCCAGTACTCTCCTGAAGTCGGTGCCCTTAAGCCGCACTTCTCCTAGAGCCCCGCGTACGTTTACGCCGCACCACCTTCCGGACTGCCCTGAGTCACATCCGCTAACACGGGAAATCGGACCTACGACGCCCAAAGATGAAAGCGGTGTCGCCAGATCCTTTTCGGAGAACACGACAGTCCAAGAACCATAAGGAGACTCATAGGGCTCCTCCGCGACGGAGATCAGATAGGGCACTGTAGCACCCCAGACATTACTCACATCCTCGGTCATGCCATGAGCCGCCGCATGGAAGTAAGCGGCGGCGGGAAGAGCGCCGTAAGTTAGGACTTGTCCCCTCGTGTACTCGGTCGCGTCTACCGCGTTTTCTCTTTGGGCCTTAACGCCTTTGTAGATCTGATCCGTCGCCCATATCCCGATATGGGCAGGGGTCAAGGATGAGTACTCACCGTAGTCGGGCAAACCAAATCCGGGTGTCCTACTCATCTGAAGCTTGTGAAGAAGGTAAGAACGGACTGCCACAGCCTGAGCTCTCAGGGCCTCCTCAGGCCAAAGATCGGGCATCTCCGAAGAAACCACTGACTTGACGTAGCTTTCCACGTCCACTAAGTTCGCGACGCACAAACGGCCCCCTTGGGCCATCACCAAAATGGAACCGGCATAGGAGTTGCCTGCCGAAGGACAGTCGGCGCCCAAATGCTCCTTTACCGTTATGAACGCTCCGGCTGTATTTGACGCCGGAATGACGGCAAGAGCTCCGGTTCCTGTCGCCCCGCCTGTTCCCGGCGCCTCCGCGACTACCTGGTTTCCTTGGGCCCGGAACCTGACGGCCGCGTTTGCGGCGAGGGTGACCGCGCTGCCGGATCCACGCATCTGGAACGGACTCTGACACGTAAGGGTAACCTCGTCGGACTCGAATAAGCCGACTAATACCGTGGGAGCCATGGTTTCCGGAGGCAGCAAGCCGTCGGCATAGGACACGGGAGTATTGGAAACCGCAGACAAGAAGATGGCAAGTGCCAATAACGCAACATATTTTCTCATCATCGTCGCCTCACAAAATACAGGATGGCCGATAACAGAATGCTTAGGACAACGCACGTAGCCAGCGGGAAATAGAACGTGAAGTTTTTCCGCTCTATACGGATGTCGCCGGGCAGCCGCCCAAGCCTTATGAACCTGCCTCCAAAATAGAAGACGGCGCCGATAATCGCGATCACGATGCCCACGGACATAAGCAAGCGGCCTATATCACCTGAGTCCACCTCACGATCCCTCCTTTAGGCTGAACTCGCACCCACAGTACTTCTGCATGTAAAGGTGCGCCCCCCGAGCCATTTGCCTGCTTCGCCGGTATCCGGGCCGGAAATCTGGGCATAAGAACGGCACACCCGTTGTTTCCGAGGCTTCCTCCATCGCTCGAATGACGGCCTCCCGGTCCTGATAGGGGCTAATTAAGAGGCTGGTAGTAAAGGCATCGCAGCCGGCTTCCTTGGCAAAGAACGCCGCCTGTTTCATTCGAAAACGATAGCATGATCCGCAACGCCCCGGCTTTTCGGTGTCATTGCCGATAGCGTCCAGCCACTCTCGACGGGGTACAACCACGCGTGAAACCTGAAGGTCGACAGCGGCGGCCCAACCCTTGTACACATCCCACCTCTTGTCATGTTCTTCCTCGGGATAGATGTTGGGGTTTGCGAAGAGCCCTCGCACCCAGTGGCCTCCGCTCCGAAGAAGGTGCAAAGGAAAAGTGGCGCATGGAGCGCAGCACGAATGCAGAAGAACTCTCAAGGCCTGTCGAATAGCCTCCCCTGCTCTGTTCCGCCCTCTCTTGTGACTTCTATCCGCTGTTGGACGTACTCTATTCCACTGGGAGTCGCGCTCCGCCCGCGGGGAGTCCTTTCTAGGAAGCCTATCTGAAGGAGATAGGGTTCATATACGTCTTCGATGGTTCCGGGGTCTTCGCTGAGACAAGCGGCCAAGGTAGCCAGCCCCACCGGCCCGCCTCCATACTTGCCGACCACAGCGGACAAAAGCTGCCTGTCCAGGCTATCCAGCCCCATTTCATCCACGTCCAAGAGGGACAAAGCTTCTATCGCGACTTCAGATGTTATATCGCCGTCTTTCCGGACCTGCGCGAAATCACGGACCCTGCGAAGGAGTCTGTTGGCGATCCTGGGAGTCCCTCTAGCTCGGGAAGCGATCTCTTCCGCCCCGCCTTTGTCTATAGAGATGTCCAAAATCCTGGCTGACCTCTTGACGACCTGAATGAGCTCTGCCTGGTCGTAGTATTCCAGTCTAAAGGCTATTCCGAAACGATCCCTAAGAGGCGAGGTCAGAAGCCCGCTCCTGGTAGTCGCCGCGATCAGAGTGAACTTGGGCAGCTTTATACGGTAGGTTCTGGCCTGAGGACCTTTTCCCGCTATCCAGTCGAAACTAAAATCTTCCATGGCAGGGTACAGCGCTTCCTCGGCCTGATGATTTAGGCGGTGAATCTCGTCTATGAACAAGACATCCCTGTCCTGCAAGTTGGTGAGTATGGCCACCAGATCCCCGGCCCGTTCTATGGCCGGACCGGAAGTGACCCGGATGCCTACTCCAATCTCGTTGGCGATGACGTGGGCCAGCGTCGTCTTGCCCAGCCCCGGCGGGCCGGACAAGAGTATGTGGTCTAGAGCGTCGTCTCTCAGTCTGGCCGCCTCGATGCTCACGAATAGGTTTTCTTTTACCCTCTCTTGGCCTATGTAATCGGGCAGGAATTTGGGACGTAAGGTCTCCTCGACCAGTTCGTCTTCTGGTTGACGCGTCTTTGATACTAAGTCTCTAGGTTCTTGCAAGTCGTCTCAAAGCCTCCCGAAGCAAGGTCTCAAGGTCTGTGCCGGCATGTTCTTTCATGGCTTTCTCCACCGCGTCTCTCGCCTCCTGCCACGAATACCCCAAGGCCCGCAAGGCCTCGACGGCTTCAATTTCCACAGAAGCGCCGGGTAGGGCTTGTCCCTTGCCATGAGTCATTCCCAAACCTATTCGGTCTCGAAGCTCCAGCATAATCCTGGCTGCCGTCTTCTTGCCTACGCCCGGCAAAGCAGTGAGAACCCGTTCATCTTGGTGAAGAACGGCCCTATAGAAATCATCGGGCTTAAGCTTTGACATGATCCCAAGCGCTACTTTGGGCCCGATGCCTTTGACGTTTAGGAGGAGTTCAAAGCACACCTTTTCCCCTTGGGCCTTGAAGCCGTAGAGACTCCACCCGTCCTCTTTCACCATCAGGCGAGTGAATAGGTGGAGTTCGGTTCCCGTGGAAAGAGTGCCCAAGAGCCCGGGAGTCACATAAACTTGGAACCCGACTCCGTGTATGTCCAAAGTGACGAAGTCCTTGCCGAGACTTGTCACAGTCCCTCTCAATTCTGCTATCATCTGGTCTTCTCTCTCCTCGGAGTTTCATCTGCCCTTGACGCTGCCAGCCTCGCGTGGAACGACCGTTTCGACGCCGCTGTAACCGCTACCCCGAGAGCATCGCACACGTCATCCGGCCTGGGAACCTTCGCGAGTCCCAAAAGACTTGTAACCATCTTCCCCACTTGCTCCTTGGTGGCGTTCCCATACCCGACAACCATGGATTTCACCTGGAGCGGCGTGACCTCTTCCAAAGGCACATTCATAGTAGCGGCCGCCAGTAAGCTCACACCCCTGGCGTGGCCAACGTCAATCGCCGACTTGGCGTTCTTGGCGAAAAACACCTGTTCCACCGCAACCACGTCCGGCCGGTACTTCTCCATAATAGAAGATACGGCCGAGTGGATCTCAACGAGCCTTGCGGAGAGTGTTAGTTCTTTTGATGTCACGATGCATCCGTAGTCCACTGCCCTAAAGTCGCGGCCTGTGGCGGTATCGACAACTCCCCATCCGGTCCTTGCGGTACCCGGGTCAATGCCAAGAATACGCATGAGAAAACCCCCAGTAATGGGGCTTTCGACGTAAGCAGCCCCGCCACCTTCGCGTAACCGGAGGTTATTCTTTGATGCCTTCCAAGTGTTTTGCCACAATGACGTCCACTTCGTCGGGCTCACCTTCGATAATTAGCCCGGTTTTTAGGACATCTCTGTCTCTCGGGTGCAAGGCCGATTCGGGCAGGTCTTTGTACTCCTTCATCAGAAATCCTACGTCCGGCGATTTGCCGCGGAACACGGCTACGTAGCCTTTGTAGATGCAGACTAGACGAAACCGCGCGTGATCGGGGCAATAACCGGGGTCAACTCTGATGAACTGGTGGCCGGCGGTAATCGAATTGGGAGACCCCCACTCGGGGGCTACGTCCGCCAAGTACGCTTCGAGGCCTGAACGGGACACATCTACGGTATTTATGAGCGCGTCCCCGCACTTGTACTCGGTGCGGTAGATCACTAATGACTGAGCTTTTTCCGATTCGACCCCGAGGTATAGCTTCCCCACCACCAACCCGGCCATGACTACACAGAAGGCGCAGAGCACCCAAAAAACCTTTCCGTATGCCGACGATATGAGTTTTCGCACAATCCTCACTCCAGGAGATATATTCTTTCCCTGGAGCAGATTGGTTATTCGGGCATGGATGCCATGGTTTCGTCAGACATATCGAAGTTCGCGTGGACCTTCGAGACATCGTCGTGCTCTTCCAGGACCTCCATTAAGCGAAGCATCTTTTCTGCGTCTTCGCCCTCTAGTTCCACCGTGGTCTTTGGGATCTGGGTGAGCTCGGCGTTTTGGATTTTGGCGCCGCCTTGCTCTAGCCGCTGACTGACCTCGAAGACCTCGGATGGAGCGGTGTAGATCTCGTAGACGTCCTCTTCAGTCTCCATATCCTCGGCCCCGGCGTCTATAGCCAAGGAGAGGGCATCGTTCTCGGTAACGCCTTCCCTGTCAACGGTAATGAGCCCTTTCTGGTCGAACATCCAAGCCACCGCGCCCATTTCCGCAAGCTTTCCGCCGTTTTTCGACAGAATGTAGCGTATTTCTCCCGCGGTCCGGTTTCGATTATCGGTGGCGGCCTCAACGAGAATTGCGGTTCCACCCGGCCCGTAGCATTCGTAGGTCAGCTCCTCGAGGGGACCGCCTTCCCCGTCTCCGGTACCTCTCTTGACTGCCCTGTTTATGCTGTCTAGGTTTACGTTTGCGCTTCGGGCACGGTCGATCGCTATCTTGAGCCGAAGGTTGGCGTCGGGATTGCCTCCTCCGTGCCTGGCGGCCAGAGTAACGTCTCTTAGCGCTTTGGATATCACTCCAGAACGAGCCGCGTCCATTTTGGCCTTGTGTCTCTTAATAGTAGCCCACTTTGAATGCCCTGACATGGGTACACCTCCTCTGGTTAGAACTCGTCCGGGATGGGCGGGGTCCTCCTCTTATGTTCCGACTGCCTGTGTTTCCTTTCTATGAGCGCACTTACATCAGGCGGAACTTCTTTGCCCAAAAGGTAGTTGTCTAGATCTTCATATGTGATGCCCATAGCCCCGCCGATGGGATACGGTTCACGATACGGTCAGGAACTCCCATGTATACCGCCATATCTCGTACCTCCCCTTTGGTCAGGCGGGCAATAGGGGCCATGTCCAATCCATCGTCTCCATGCTTTGTGAAATAACCTATGTAGAACTCATCGCGGTTGCCCGTCCCCACCACCAAGTAGCTAGATAGGGCCGCCTGGTAGTACAGAGCCATCATCCGAAGGCGGGGTTTTAGGTTCGCTAGCGCCAATCCTGAAGGATTCCCAAGCCCCTTCAAGGCCTCTACTAAGACATCGTAAGTGCCCGACAGATCAACAATCTTGTGGGCGCAGGAGAACGAGTGCAAGAGCTCCAGAGCATCATCCATGTCTTCTTGAAGTGAGTGGCACGGAAGCACCAAGCCCAGGCAATTGTCTCCCCAGGCTTTCTTAGCCAACGCCAAAACCAAAGCCGAGTCTACCCCGCCGGACACCCCGAACACTCCGCCTCTTGCCCCGGCTTCCCTGACCTTGTCCCTCATCCACTGTACGATGTGCCAAGATTTGTCCTCGATGCTCCGGCCCATAGCTCTTACACCCACCCCTTAAGTTTTACCCCATTATACCAGCCGCACCGATATTGCGTCTTTAGGGTGTAGGCAACGTTAGGTAGGTGTCGGGCACCTTGCCCGGTATCAGTATGGTGGCCAGGGGCACGTCAGTGCTCACTTCGGTCCTGGCGGCGATGAGAGGAATGACCACACGCACCATGCAGGTCACTGTCAGACGCAGATTGTAGCGCGTCTGATTGATACCTGTCACATCAAAAGAATCCGTAACCTGGGCGGTCACTGAACCGTAGGGGTAAAGCCTTATCTTTATCTTTGGCCCATAGGCGGCCAACACCTTAGACCCCAGCGCCTGCCCCAGAGGCACGGATACCGTGAACCCGTCCAGTTGTTGAAGCACGTTTTCAAGGACAGCCAAGGACTCTGCTTGGATGCGGTTTAGTTCGGCGGCGTTGGTCCTGACGTAAAGCAGGTCCCCTGAAGACCCGGTCTCAAAGTGAAGCAGTTCTTTTCCGTCCAATAGCGTAGATATGTTGTCGTTGATGGCGTCGATCATGGCGCGGTTCGCCACCC
>DAIRWA010000015.1:0-16579 GCA_036802545.1 Bacillota bacterium
GCTGTATGCTGCACCCCCCCAGACAACCGATAGCCATCGGAACGAGAACCACGGCGACGATCAGAACTCTTCTCGGTAGCCACCTTACCATTGGGGGGTGTCTTCTCACCACCGACACCTCCGGATGTAGTACTTCCCTCGGTTGGACGGCAAGAAAGCACGGCGTGGTTACCAGCACCACGAGAACTCGCAAAACCACCGGCACCATCATTGTTCCCCACCTTACCAAAAGACGGAGAGTCGTTCTGGAGGCGATGGTTTGCGAAGGAGCATCGATAATAGCAGGTCCACAGGGAAATTGTGTCTGATTAATCAGTGCATCTGCCATAATCACGCGACAGCGCTCATCAACTGTAATCCCGCGGCGGTATCCTCGCAAGAGCATACCGCCGCAGAATACCCAAGGTCTACAGGACTCGCTCGAAATACACTGTGTACGGCAACTCTATGTTGCCAGGCACCAATACGTCAAAAGAGATGGTGGTTCCTCCGGCCGTGCCCGCCACGTCCTTGACTACCAGCCATGCTTTGCTTGTGTCTGGATTCGTGATCGGACCTAGCGAAATGGCCGAACCGCCAGAAGGTTTCAACACTAATCCTATAGATCCGGTGGTCCCACCCTGAGCAGGATTTCTACCAATTAGCACAGCCCCTTTTCGTCCTAGAGTGCTGCGAAACGTTATCTGGTAACGGTAAATAGCGCCGTAATTGCCGGGTAAATAGGTTGAACCCTGACCGGACCCTGAGAAAGCCTCGGCCACCCAACCGTCGTTAGTGCCTGAATTACCAACCCCCGAGTCAGCCTTGGGGTCGGTCTGATCCCCGAAGTAATGCCCTAGGCGGTCTTTAGAATACGCTCCGACGGACTGGTAGGTGTCCAGATCAACTGTGAGATCGACCGTTTTGAGGGACTTGAACAATCCTACGGCTAGATGGTCTTCTGAGCCCATAGGCTCCTTGGGTGCATCTTCTGTATTGCCAGTTCGCCAGGCAGTCTGAATGTTCACACCAGCAGGGGCTGCACTGACTCCCAAGGCTACGCCCGAACCGCTGTTGACGGTTATCTCCCACCAGCCCTGGAAGCTCTGACTTGACTCCACAGTGTACGGACCATCGTAGTAAGTCCATGATGTCGGAATATCAAGTGTTTGATTGTACGACGAATTGAGGAAATCGCGCGCGGAGTTAACGCCCACAGTAGCGTAGTTGGTTCCAATGGAGACGGCTTTCTTGGTGAGAGTGAACGTTCCAGCGGTGCTTCCCTTTAAGACAAGGGCAAGGTTGAGAGTGCTTCCGTAATTGTTCGTGTGTGCCACATAGATTCGGTAGGTCTTGCCGACCTGAAGGTTTGTGTAACCCAAGACACTTGCTTTGCCAACGAAAATCGTGGTTGCCTTCATGGATTCAGGGTTGTTGCTTATGAACAGCTGCGTCGTACTGAATTGAGTCTTCGTGGGTGCAACGTAGCCACGATCTGAACCCGTGCTCTTCGTCACGTAGTCACCCACAGCCGCAGTGGACGGTGAGTACGCATAGACAGGTGACGCTAGAAGCAACACAAACACGATGGCCGCCAGCCTTTTAAGGGATCTCATTGAATCACGCTCCTCACAACTAATGGGAACCCCTACTTTATATGGGTTATTCGTTAATTTTTGCCTAGTTTTGACTTCACCGGATGGCGCCGAACCGGAAGGGGAAAAGGGGAATTGGCACGATATGCAGAATTCATAATTCATGTTGAGGACCAGCTTCCAAAGATTGTAGGAGGAGGTTCTAGAATGAGGCGTGTCGCGGCATTGGTGGTTCGGTCAGGTATTCGTTCACTCGCGGCGTTGAGAGCGATATCTCCGATTGTGAGCGGACCACGTATCATCACCTACCATTCGATCCGGGCGGACGACGCTGGAAGACAGAGCGCCTATGTTCAAAAGTCAGACTTCGAAGTACAGTTACGCTGGTTGATTGCCAACGGCTTCGAGGTGGTCAGTATGTCGAAGCTGCTGGACGCGCTGCAAATGGGGGGCCCTATGCCAGACAATTGGATCTGCATCACCTTCGACGATGGTTATTCTGATACGTATTCAACTGCCTTCCCCATACTCCAGAGTCACTCGATGCTGGCGACGGTCTTCCTTATATCCGGCAAAGTAGACCGAGAACCCGGGTTCCTTCGAACCGAACAGATCCGTGAGATGCACAGGTACGGCTTCGAGTTCGGTGCTCATACAGTCGACCACTTGTCCCTTACCTCAGTTCCGCGTCACCTCGCTAGAGATCAGGTATTTGGCTCAAGGAGCCAGCTCGAAGACGGATTGGGCATCTCAGTCAATCATTTTTGCTATCCGTATGGGCACTTTGACGCCGTCGTTGAGGAGTTCGTTCGTGAGGCGGGCTACAGCACATGCTGCACAGAGTATGCGGGACCAATCACAAGTGATACCGATCCATTTCACCTTCTACGCATCGGAGTACTGGGAACCGATACCACTGGGGATTTTTCTCTTAGGGTACGCGGGGCATACGATTGGTGGGTTAACGCCTATGTTGGGGCTGGGAGGTGGCGAGGCCGCAGGCGGAAGGAGATGGATACGTGAGTCTGAAGGTTGTGATGATGAGTAATATGGCTGACGCCGAAGGTGTCTGGAGGACACTTGTCGCTGCTGATCAGACGAGTACTTTCTTTTCGACCCCATCTTGGCTCTCGCCTTGGTGGTGCCACTATGGCTCGGGCCGCAGGTTAGCTCTAGTCGCAGCTTTCGACGACACGACCCCCGTAGCGTTTGCCCCGCTGATGGTACAAATCAAGTTGGGCATCCCCTGGGTTTCGTTCCTGGGAACGCCGCAGTCCGACTACGCCGACTTCCTGGTGAACGAGCAGAGAGTGAGCAGAGAAGAGGCGATACATTCGATCCTTACTTGCCTAGTTACGTGGGTTCCTGGTGCTTTGATCGACTTACAGCAAATACCCGAAACAAGTCCATCAGTCCGCTTGGTTCAGTCATGGGCAAAGAAGCATCGGCTTCACTGCACAGCGTTCGCCCAAGACCTATGCCCTGTGATTAGTTTACCGCAGACTTTAGCCGCATACCATGGGCAACTAAAGAAGGGGTTCCTTGCGGACATTCGTCGAGGAGAACGGCGTCTCCGGGAACGTGGAACCGTGAGAATTGTAGATCACCTGACACCAACGGATGGTGACTGGACTACATTGAAAGATGAGATGACAGAGCTGCAGAGCCAACGGATGCGCGCCAAAGGTCAGATACCAATGTGGCAGGGTCCAATGGGATCGTTCGTAAAGGACGTGCTCCAGAGTTCGAACCGAGATGGATGTCTTCGACTAACTGGATTGTACCTCAATGAGCATCTCATTGCCTACGAGATGTGTTTTCTTCATAGGAGAAGCATCTATTCATGGAGCAGGGCATTCGCCAACAATTACAAGAACACTGGACCAGGCAAAATCGCACTGTTACATGTGCTTTCTGAAGGTATCCGAGAGGGTCGTCAGACTCTCGATCTCCTCAGGGGAGAAGAAGGTTACAAAACCTTCTGGGCGAATGACGTTGTCCGGAACTATCGAGTACTGCTCGAACTGCGAGCTTCATTGGGTTCACGAGTGGCGTACCAGTGGGTCACCAATTGGCATCCACGGCTTAGGAGGTCTACGCTCCTGATAAACCTCTACCACCGGCTTAAGTCGTTTCGCGCTAGTAAACGATGAGAACCTTGTGTCGATGGCGCGAATTCGTCAAGCAATACGGGGTCTCGGGACTAGTGAAGCATCTTGCCGCCCGAGCCTCTTCTCCAGTATTCGAGCAAGCAACACTAAAGTTGTTGGTGTTACGGTCACTTGACGTAAGTCATACTTCTGCGACCCGACTTCTGATCAGACCGGTGACTCCACAAGAAGTCGAGCACAACCAGTGGGTCACTCATGACTGGAAACGACGGCTCGCAAGAGGTGACTCTTGTTACATGGCCTGGGTCGATGGCGATTGCGTCCATTACTCATGGGTGAGCCGAATGCCCTCTTATCTGGGCGAAATCCATCGCTGGCTCGACATACAGCCTGATGAAGCCTACGTCTATGACTGCTTCACCGATGCAGCCTTCCGGGGTCAGCAGATCTTCCCCGCAGTGCTTACTGCTATCTCTCGAAAGCTGTTTGCACAGGGTGTCAAAAAAGTATGGATTGCAGCGGAGTCTCACAATCGCTCCTCACTTCGTGCGATATCCCGTGTGGGCTTCCAGCAAGCGGCAGAAGTCACGTATCGACGCCTAGGTTTCTCAACACAGGTGCGTGTGACCACTGCGCCGAATAGCCACGACGAGGCAAGGGTCACATCTAGTCCCACCGATGAGCGATAGGCGGGAGGCTAAGCACCGCCCCGCGTCTCTACCCAGCGTCCTCGCCTGCTAACAAAACCACCGAGTTAAGCCCCACTTCTATGAGGGTTTCCTCCGCCTTCACGAACAGCGGGTCTTCTTGGTGGTGGGCGATGTTCAGGTCTCCCGACCTAATTGATACTTGCGGAGTACGAGGGCCGTTGTCTAGGACAAACGCCGCACCGCAGCGAAAACACCTGCAAAGACCAACGATGAACTGCGTGTCGGCTTCCATCTCTAAGGAGATGATCCCACCGCGACGAAGGAGTTCGTTGTGCTCGTCGTTGTCCGGCCGGTAGAAAGCATCGACCGAGGCCACGGGCCCTATGTGGATGGGAATGCCCAGGTCCTGCGCGGAGTCCACCAGCGAGCGAGTCACCTCGAAATGAGCGACAGCCGGAAACGGCTTGGGCAAATATTCATCGCCGGTACCCCCTCCCCGGTAGGATGCGGTCGCGATGACGATGTCGCCAACCCCAGTCTCAGGCGATAGCCCGCCCGACGACCCGAGCCGGATGAAGGTATCAGCGCCCATGTTGCCGAGTTCCTCCATGGCTATGGCAACCTGGGGGCCCCCCATTCCCGTGGAACACACCGTAACGGGAACTCCCCGGAACGTCCCGGTGTGCACCAGGTACCCCCTGGTGTCCGAAACTAGTCTGGCTCCATCAAGTCTGGCGGCGATCTTCTTGCCGCGGACGTGGTCGCCGGGGATAAAACAGTACCGAGCGATGTCCCCATTCCTAGCCTTGATATGGTGCTGAGTGAATTGGTCAGTCATTTGGGACCGCCTCCCGTTGGAACTCAGATCGCCGATACCGAATAGGACGCACCGATTGGCTGCCACCCAGCGATGGTCCTCCGCGCGGCAGATCCTTCATCCCTAATCCTTGATGATTTCTTCAGCGAAGCTTGTCCCGTCTCCTCCATAGTCAATGCCAAGCAAATCGGCGACTGTGGCGCCTAGATCGGCAAAAGACGGACGTTCGGCCAGCACCAGCCCGCTCTTCAATGGAGCACCGACCATGAGGACCGGGACGTACTCCCGCGAGTGATCGGTACTGGGAGTCGTGGGGTAGCATCCATGGTCGGCGGTGATGATCAGCACGTCATCCGCCCCCAAGCTGCCTATAAGGGATGGTAGCTCGCGATCGAACTCCACCAACGTGCGGGCGTAACCGACAGGGTCGTTCCTGTGTCCGTACAGTGAGTCAAAATCCACTAGGTTGGCCATCACGAGGTGACGACCTAGAGTAGCCGACCCCAGGGCTGGTTCGCCTAACGGGTCTAATGAACTAGACCGGCTTGTCGAATCGGCCGAAAGATAGGGCCCCTGCGAAACTGTAAGATGCGTTGATGGCGGTAGGTTCGGCTGGTCCGTCGGGTCCGTTGAAAGCGGCGGACCTGGAGAGCTCGACTGACCGCCGACTAGATCACTTGAACCCGATAGACCCATGGACTCCACACTTGAATTGCCGGCAGTGCCAGACGGCGGAACTTGTCTCCGCATCTCACGCAGAACTGCTTCAACGCCCTCGTTGTTGCTCTTAGTGTGGATGGATCGGTCGATGCCTCTGCCTGCGAATATGTCCTCAATCTTGCCTATCCCGGTGACAGTGACTCCCGACTCCTGCGCGTACTCTAACAGCGTCGGACGCGGGGGAGGAACGGAAAAGTCTTTTCGGTTCGCCGTGCGGATGTATCTGGCCAATGAACCGGCGCTACCGGCAGAGACGGCGACACCGGCGAGACTAGCATCGCCAGCCGAAGGAGTGCCATCAGTTGGATGACCTTCAGTAGGTTCGGAATCAGCGGCGACGCCAATCGAAAGAACAGCGTCGCCAGAATGAGCAACACTACTAGGGCTATCAGCCACTGTGCCCGCCCGCTCACCCGAGTTATCCGAGTCGGGAACCATCGATTCAGGAGCGTCGGAGGTGCCGGGCAAGGAGGAATCCCCCGCACGTCTGCCGCCAACCGGCCCCACAAACGGCCTCGCGATCACCCTGGCCAGGGACGTTGGCTCCGGGAACAGCTCCCGTGCGATGCGGCACCACTCATAGAGGGTCTCCAGAGGGACCACCTCTTCGTGACACGCGATCTGGAACACGCTGTCCGCAGAGGTATAGACGATGGGCCGACCGGTGGCGACATGCTCGGGTCCCAGCTCTTGGATTATCTCTGTCCCCGACGCGGGCTTGTTGCCCAGCAGCGATCTGCCGATGCGCCGCTCAAACTCTGTGATCCTGTCGGGAGGAAAACCATCCGGATAGGTCTTGAACGGTTCTGACAGCACGACTCCCGCTAACTCCCAGTGCCCTGTGGTCGTGTCCTTGCCGGGCGATCGCTCGGCCATCTTGCAGCATACTCCCAGAGGCACCGCAGGCGGAGTCCCAATGATCGAGGTGAGGTTACCGATGCCGAGGGCTCCAAGGTTAGGCAGCGACAGCCCTCGTACGCATCCGCCTGAATCGCTGGATCCATTCAAACTCGCCGCAGTGTTCATAGGCGTGAGGAACACTCGCGCACCTACAACGGCGTTCTCGGGATTCGCGGCGTCCACGCCCGCCTGAGCAGTATTCTCTCCAGCCTGCACCTCGTCCAGCTCTGGGGCATGCCCGCCAGAGTCAGGACAGCCGGCGCCTGACCTTTCCAGGAACCACGCTATGTTCCCCAGAGTATCCGAGCCTTCATCCCCATACAAATGAGCGTCAGGCAACTGCCCGACGCCCACGCTATCCAATATCACAACGAAAACGCGCTTGATGTGCTCCGAACCTGTAGAGGCCGTCGCTTTCTCCAGAGGCCTCTCTCGATCCGCTCGTGGCTGTTCGCGCCGCTCACTGTTCATTATGTGCGTTGCCGCCAGTTCGCCCTTCACAGACGTCATGTTCCGCACCATACCCTGAACGCCCTTGACGCCGTAAACACTCTAAACCACGTTCAGCACGCAGATGACCAACGGACGCCGTCCAGTCTCACTCCTAAGGTATCGCTGCAGGCTCGAGGCCAATTCGTCCTCGATCACCGACTTCCTAGCCAGGGATTCCCTGGCCAAATTGCTTAGGAACTCCTTTGCGCGGGCGGCCAACTCCACCGTAAGCTCTTCGCCCCGGGCATTTCTACTGTAACCTGCTGTTCTGACGACCGGCTCGGACAAAAGCTGTCCTGTCTCCCCGGACACACCGCAAGTCACGAATACAGCGCCTGACTCACTGATGAATCGCCGCTCCCTTAGGACTTTGTCGCCGACTTCTCCTGTGCCGGCCCCATCGATCATGACCGCCCTAGTTTGAACGCTCCCGATGATCTGTCCTTCATTGGGAGTTAAACGGAAGATGGAACCGTTTTCACCAATAAGGATGTTGGCAGGCGGAACACCCGTCGCCACAGCCAACTCGGCGTGGATTATGAGATGCCTGTACTCTCCGTGCACAGGGATAAAGAACTTGGGCCGAGTCAGATTCAGCATAATTTTCTGCTCTTCCTGGCTCGCGTGACCCGATACGTGAACCTTAGATTCCGGTGTGTAGATAACCTTGGCGCCGCGGCGGAATAAGTTGTCCACCACGCGCGACACCATAGTCTCATTGCCCGGAACAGGCGACGCGGCCATTATGACTAAGTCACCCTCGACTATCTCTACTTTTCTATGCTCGCCGACGGCCATACGGGATAAAGCCGACAATGGCTCTCCTTGACTCCCGGTGGACAAAACGACTATCCGAGAAAGCGGATACTTGCCGACATCAGCGACATCGATAATGGTTCCCATAGGCACTCTCAGGTAGCCCATGGCCAAGGCCACCTCGACTACGGTTTCCATGCTCCTACCGACCACCGCGACCTTCCGGCCATAGCGATGCGCGGCGTCAATGACCTGCTGTATCCTAGGCACGTTAGAGGCAAAAGTAGTGAGGATAATGCGCCCCTGGGCTCTGTAGAAGACCTCGGCAAGGGATTCCCCCACAACCCGCTCCGACTCGGTAAATCCGGGCCGATCCGCGTGTGTGCTGTCTGACAGCAGGGCAAGAACGCCACGCTCACCGGCCTCGGCCAAAAGGCTATAGTCGGTAGTCTCCCCATCCACCGGGGTCTGATCGAGCTTAAAGTCTCCTGTATGGACAATGGTCCCCGCGGGGGTGTTGATGATCAGGCCAACCGCGCCGGAAACTGAGTGGGTAACCGTAAAAAACTGAACTTGGATACAACCGAATTCAACGATGTCCCTTGGCGCTACTACGCGAAACTCAAAATGGCCGTCAAACAGCTCATCCATCTTTCGTCTGGCCAGGCCAAGAGTCAGCCGAGTGCCATAGACCGGCACGTTTACATCCTTCAAAATATAAGGTAACGCCCCCACGTGATCCTCGTGCCCGTGGGTCAGGACTATACCTCTGATCCGGTCTCGCCGCTCAATCAAGTAAGAAATGTCGGGAATCACCAAATCGACACCCGGCATATCTTCTTCGGGGAACGACAGGCCGCAGTCAATGACCATGGCGTCGGGGCCGCACTCGAGGAGCATCACGTTTTTTCCTATCTCCCCAAGTCCACCTAAAGGAATCAATCTTACTTCTTTCATGTTTTCTATCACCAATTAGGTAGTATACCCTGTCTTGGGTATAGATGCCAGTTTAGGCGCGCGCTTAACGAACAAGGCGGTCCCGAAGGACCGCCCCTGGACACCGAACATGCTCTAGTGCGACTCGACGTCTTTGGCTCCGTTACGGCGAAAGATATCGGACGCCTCATCTGCTTTGTCATCGTCCGCTTTGACTAATGCCACAATCTTGCCGGACCTTACGTGCTCCTCATACTTGCGGCCCGATTCTTCGGGAATACCCCAGTCAACGAGGCCTCCCGCGATTCCGCCCGTAACCACTCCGCTCAACGCAGCCGCGATGGGACCGGCAGCCACGATGGGGCCGATTCCCGGAATAGCTAAAGCGCCCACCCCCGCTAACAGTCCCGCGGCTCCTCCGATAGCGTCTGTGATGGACACGCCCTCGCGCCCGCCCCCTCTTCCTCGGCCGCCCCCGGCGGATTCCCTGGCGACGATAGATATCTCCTTCTTATCGAACCCTCGCTTGTGAAGTTCGTCCGCCGCCCTCTCAGCTTGGTGGACATCATCGAATACTCCCAATACTGTCTTGGACATATAACCTAACACCTCCAAAGCGTGATATCCCGATTATTGTCTCCCTAAAGGCACGACCGAATTCCCCTGAAATCGCTCATTCCAGTCTCATAAATGGGGTCAATTCGGCCATATGTACAAGTAGGAGGTGCTGCTTAAGTGTTCAAGACGGTCTTGATAGCCGCTTTGGTTCTCCTGGCGCTTTATCTATCGATGGGGATGAGAGTGACGCGCATCCAGAACATGAGGAAACGCGCCGCAAGTTACGAGGAAGTCTCGTCTCCGCTTGGGCAGGCCATCAAGGACTTCGTTACCGTGTCCGGCGGGGTTTACCTCGGCCTTATGGCGCTGGCGGAATTCCTCAAGGTACCGGTCCCGATAATGGCAGATATTTGGGGAACGTCTTTGGACCCGATCGCGCTTTTTTCAGTGTGCCTGGCGATCATCGTGCCGGTGCTTCCATTCGGAAAAGGCAGGTTCTAAGGAAGTGTGGGGGTATCAAGAAAAATAAAAAGCAGGCTTTTGCCTGCTAGTCGATACATACCTTGGGTACACACCTAGTCTGTCTTTTTCTCGTTTTGGATTGCCTGCCACCTGAGAATCAGTCGGTCTAGATTGGAACTTGTTTCGCTCGCGGCCTGGATCGTCTCTCTACTATAGTGATCCCCTACTTGTCTACTCAGCTCACCGCGTAGCGCTTCGATTTGAGCGTAAAGCTCCGCCTCGCTGCCTGACATGAATCCAGCAAACCTCCCTACCGCTCCGTTACGCTACCCCGAATTATACGATCTGTTTGCCAAGAATGGAAGCTTTACGACAAGATTCTGGCAGGCATTCTACCTGGGGTTTAGCTGCGACACCCAGCATACGGGGTGCGCAAACTTTTGACAGCTTCCACACTAGCCTTGGCATCGTCCAGAGTATCAAAAGGGGTTTCAAGTAGCCCTGGAAGGTCGAAAGGCAGCGCTCGACTGTTGATAAGGGCGTCGAAAGCCGAAGTCCCGATTGTGCCAAGACCGATCTTCTCATGACGATCCAAATGCCCGCCTAGCTCACTCTTGCAGTCATTCAGATGCAAAGCTCCAAGGTTCGACAGTCCAACGGTCTCGTCAAATCGTGTCAGTACCGATCCCACACCTTCCGGCGTCCTCAAGTCATACCCGCCGGCAAACGCATGGCACGTATCCAGGCATGCGCCCACCCTGTCTTCGGGAAGTGACGCGAGAATGGCGGCGAAGTCCTCAAAGGACGTTCCGATCTCTTGTCCTTGGCCCGCGGTGTTCTCCAGCAGTATCTTAACCGGTCCGGCGTAACGGCCAAGAACATCTTCGAGACTTGAGACCACTCTATCTAGAGGTTCCACGGAATCAGCGGCCTCATCCTTTGCCTTATGGCCCAAATGGGTGATCACATACCTGGCGCCGAGCATTTCGGCTCGGTTTAGGTCCTCGACGAGTACGTCTCTGGAGTACCCGACTTTATCGGGATCAGAAGAAGCCAAATTGAGGAAGTATGGCACGTGCACTACAAGAGGCCAAATGTCGCTTGCTTCAAAAATGGCTTTCATTTGGGCGACATCCGGCTCCGATAACTCTCTGGCCTTGCCGCCCCTGGGGCTGCGGGAGAAAATCTGCACTGCCTCGCACCCCAGGTCGACGGCCCGTTGAGCCATCTTGGCCATTCCGCCTGCTATTGAGACGTGAATGCCTAGTCGCACGGTTAGCGGTGGTTCCTTCCGCCGCCGCGGTCGTCTCTCCTAAACGGCCTCCGAGGCCGATCGCCGCCTCTGTCTCGAGCCGGAGCCGGAGCTCCGCCCAATGCCTGGCGACGGGATAGGTTGACTCTGCCCATGTGGTCGATCTCAATTACCTTGACGACGACTTCGTCGCCTATGTTCAGGACATCTTCGACGCGGTTAATACGCTCTTCCGCGATCTCGCCTATCCTTACCAGCCCTTCTTTGCCCGGAAGAATCTCTACGAAGGCACCGAAGTTGGTTACCCGAGTAACCTTGCCCGTGTAGGTTCGTCCCACTTCGACGTCGGCTGTGAGGCTCTCTACAATGTTCTTAGCCTTTTCTCCAGATGCCATATCGGGAGCGGCGATGAACACGCGGCCGTCCTGCTCGATATCGATCTTGACGCCGGTTTCGGCGGTGATCTTGTTGATGGTCTTGCCGCCCGGTCCGATGACGTCCCTAATCTTCTCGGGATCGATGTTGACTACCAGGATCCTGGGAGCGTACTCGGAAAGGTTCCCTCTAGCTTCGGGGATCGTCCCAAGCATCTTATCCAGTATGAAAAGTCTGGCCGCTTTCGCTCTTTCCAGCGCCGTTCCAAGGATATCTCTGGTAACACCGGCAATCTTAATGTCCATCTGAAGCGCGGTGACGCCCTCTTCAGTGCCGGCAACCTTGAAGTCCATGTCGCCCAAAGCGTCTTCCATCCCTTGGATATCTGTCAGGACAACGGCGTTGTCGGGTCCTTTTACGAGTCCCATGGCGATTCCGGCTACCGGCGCCTTTATGGGCACTCCGGCGTCCATCAGGGACAAGGTGCTGCCGCAAACTGACGCCATCGAACTGGATCCGTTGGATTCCAGCACCTCGGATACTATACGGATAGTGTAGGGGAAGTCGTCTTCGCTGGGGATGACCGGCAGAAGCGCTCTTTCGGCCAACGCTCCATGCCCTATATCACGACGTCCCGGCCCCCGCATCGGCTTGGTCTCGCCCACCGAAAACGGGGGGAAGTTGTAGTGATGAAGATACCGCTTAGACTCCTCGACACCGGTAGTATCCAGCTCTTGGATGTCTCCCTTAGCCCCAAGGGTGGCTATGCTCATGACTTGGGTCTGTCCCCTGGTGAAAAGCGCCGACCCATGGACTCTGGGAAGCACCTCTACCTCGCAGGAAATGGGCCTGATCTCGTCCGGCTGACGTCCATCGGGCCTTCTCCCGGTCTCTAGAATCATGCTTCGGACTTCTTCTCTGAGCACATCATGAAACGCCGCGCCGACTTCCGATTCCCTCTCGGGCAGATCCTCGGCTGTCTGGTCCAGTACGTCCTGCAATACGTCGTCTAGTGCCGACTCCCTGGATAGCTTTTCTTCAACCCGAATAGCCTGTTTCAGTTTCGGAGCGGCAATCTCGCTGACCTTGGACTGGACTTCTTGGTCAGGAAGGTATACCGGCAATTCCAGTTTTTCCTTCCCAATCTCAGAAGCGATCTTCAGCTGGAACTCGCACAGCTTCTTGATCTGTTCATGCCCGAACATGATGGCGTCAACCATGACATTCTCTGGAATCTGGTTAGCGCCTGCTTCGACCATCAGCACAGCGTCCTTAGTACCTGTTACTGTGAGGCGCAAATCGCTTTCCTCGGTCTCTTGAACGTTTGGGTTCAAGACAAATTTCCCGTCCACTAGTCCTACTTCGACGCCGGCGACCGGCCCGTTCCACGGGATATCGCTGACAGTAAGCGCCGCCGACGCGCCAACCACGCCTACTACTTCCGGCGAATAGTCGTGCTCGATGGCCAGTGGCATTATGACGATCTGGACCTCGTTTCGAAGGCCCTTCGGAAATAGCGGCCGGATCGGCCTGTCGGTAACCCTGGCTTGAAGGATAGCCTTTTCAGGAGGCCTTCCTTCCCTGCGTCCCCAGCTTCCGGGGATGCGGCCTACCGCGTATAGACGCTCTTCTACATCTACAGTGAGGGGAAAGAAGTCCAAGTGTTCCTTGGGCTGCTTTGACACTGTCGCGGTCACCAAAACTGTAGTATCTCCGTACTTAGCTAAAACAGAACCGTTCGCTTGTTTGGCGACTCTCCCGAACTCTAACGTCAGCGGGCGTCCTCCAAAGTCGAACTCGTATGACCTAACTCCCTCCAATGAGTACACTCCCTTCGGCCACAGCTAGCCTCTCAGTCCCAGTCTCTCCACTATGGCCCGATAACGATCAGGTGCTTCGCGCGTAAGATAGTTGAGGAGGGCACGACGCTGGCCGACCATTTTCAAAAGTCCGCGGCGACTGTGGTGGTCTTTCTTGTGGACCTTCAGATGTTCAGTCAGGTAGTTGATCCTCTCGGTCAGAATCGCGATCTGCACTTCAGGTGATCCGGTATCTTTATCGTGGACCTTGTACTGCTCGATGATGGCCTTCTTGCGGTCTGTATCTAGAGTCAAAACAAAACACCTCCATGATGTGAATGGGCCTTGAACCCAGAAACCGCGCCGGAGGAGCGCAGGCCCGAGTGTCAAGGTACCTTCTGACTAGAGCATTCTATCATAGGCCCCAGGTACTGTAAACGAAGGTGTCTGGCCGCACCTGGGCTTCAGTCTGTGGTCGGACAAGACCGACGACACATCCTTTTGGACCTGACTTTTGAGGGCTTCAACACCGCTAAACGTCCGCTCGTCCCTCAAGTATGATACCAAGAACACCTGCATCTTCTGCTCGTACAGCTCTCCTGAGAAACCGGGTATGTGAACCTCTACCTTAACATTCTTACCGCCAAAGGTCGGCCTGATACCTACATTGACAACTGCGGGCGATTCTATGATCGGCCTCCCGGAAGACTTGCTCCCTACCCTAGCAAACGCGCCATAAACTCCGTTTCCTGGTACCACCTTGTCCTCTTGGATCGCTAGATTGGCGGTTGGGAAGCCCATTCGCCGTCCTCTGCCGTCCCCACGGGTCACAGTTCCGCAAACGCAATAAGGTCTACCGAGACAATCCCAGGCTTCTTGTATGTTTCCGCTTTCGAGTCCTCGTCTGATTCGAGTACTGGAAACAACTTCCCCTCCTGACAGGTGCGGAGGAATGACGCTAACCTCAAAACCATACAGGCTGCCCCAGCTCACCAAATCAGCGGGTCTACCCCGCCCCTTGTGGCCAAAAGTATAGTCAAACCCGCAGACAATGTGCCTTGCTCGCAGGGTCTCGACAAGATACTTGCGGACAAACTCCAAGGGTTCGGTCTCCGCTAGTTCCCTGGTGAAAGGGATCTGCCAATAGAGGTCGATCCCCAGGTCGGAGAGGAGTTCGCGCTTCTCATCGGTAGACGTGAGCAATCTTGGTGCCGCATCCGAGCCCATAAGAAAGCTCTTTGGATGCGGGTGAAAAGTGATGGCGCAAACGGGCTTTCCCAGAGATTTACCCAACCTTACGGCTTCCTTCAGCAAAGCCTGATGCCCGGTATGTACCCCGTCAAATACCCCTAGAGCAGCAATAACTTCAGTATCGGCCTTATCTTTAGTCGGTTCGACGATTCGCAACCATATCACTCTCGCGTGTAAGGACTTTTTCGTATCTCAGCCTTCCTTCGCGGCGATAGACCACGGCAAGCACTCTGGGGAAGCCGGTAGCGTCCCTTTCATAGGCCAGGAATGTCCCCTGGTCTTCGCTGCGCGAAGCTACTTCCGCATCGTTGACGAAGTCGCCCGGGCTGAGCTCCACTCCGTGAATGATCTTGTTCAAGGCGTGCGGAATGATTTCGAACTGGGGAAAAGCAGAAAGCGCTCTCAACGGATCGATCACCCCGACCCGGCTCTGTTCTACGGCATGAGCTGTCTTAAGCTCACGGAGAGTCACCGAGTCTTTGAGGTGAAACGCACCTGAACTCACCCTCAATAGGTACGAGACAACCGCTCCACAACCTAAAGACTCGCCAAGCGAGGAGGCCAGCGAGCGCACGTAAGTGCCCCGTCCCACCTTCATGGAGAAGAGGCCGCGCGGAGTCAGTCCCGGCTTCCACCCCACCAGCCTAAACTCATGGATGGCGACATTTCGGGGTTTTATCCGGACGTCGATGCCCTCTCGAGCCCAGTCGTAGAGCCTCCGTCCCTTAATCTTGAGCGCAGAGTATGCGGGCGGAACCTGTGGAATGACACCGGTAAACTCTGGCATTGTCGAAATGACGTCCCCTTCAGACAACCCTCGCGCCTGGACGGTCTCCGTCACATTTCCATCCATATCTCCTGTATCTGAGGTGACACCGAACCGAAACTCGGCCAGGTATCGCTTGTCCTCGCCTAAAAAGTACTCGGATAGCCTCCTGTATGTGCCAAGAGCGATAGGCAAGACTCCCACTGCCATAGGATCAAGAGTGCCGAGGTGGCCTGTACGGTCCTCGCCGGAAACTCGCCTTACAGAGAGAACTAGATCGTGAGAAGTTATGCCCGAAGGCTTCAGTACGTTCAGGAATCCGTCCATATATCCAATCTGTCCAGGTAAGACATGACCTTCTTCCTTACTTCCTCCATGGTCCCTTTAATAAGAGCGCCGGCCGCCCGCGGGTGACCGCCACCGCCCAGGGACTTGGCAACCGCGGCGACATCCACTGCTGAGCGTGAACGAAAACTCACGTGGATGCTGCCAGCCTCATCGGCTTCTTTAAAAAACAAGGACACTTCGACTCCGGATATGGACCGCGGATACCCGATAATGCCTTCGGTCTCATCTGATGAAGCGCCAGACAGCCTTATCATCTCCTGAGTGAGGCAGACGGAAGCCACCTTGCCCTCATGATACAGTTGCAAAGTTCTGAGGGCCCTGGCCAATAATACAACGGATGAGACGGTCCTGGTATCGAAAACGCGCTTGAAAACCTCCGGTCCGTTTACACCTTTATCCAGAAGATCCGCAGCTAGGAGATGAGTCCTCTTTGCCGTGTTCTGGTACCTGAACCCTCCGGTATCAGTAATTATGGCAACGTATAGACAGACGGCAATGTCTTTGTCTATGGGGGCCTCCAAAGCGTTCAGAACATCATAGATCAACTCACCGGTTGCCGCCGCCTCCGAATTAACCAGGTTAATCGCGCCAAAACGAGAGTTTGACACATGATGGTCTATATTCACCCAGAGCTTGCCTTGGGCGAACTCTAACCCTTTCCCTGCGCGCTCGGGATCGGTGCAGTCCAGAAATATGGCTACTTGCGGGCTGTAGTCTTCTACCTTCAGAAATCCAGCCCTAGAGTGAAACTGCCTTCCAGGAAGAAAATCGTACAGCGCGGGGTGAGGGTCATCGGACACAAGCAGAGCTTG
>DAIRWA010000016.1:0-16309 GCA_036802545.1 Bacillota bacterium
CTTTTCCGGACTCCGCCAATCTCCCACCCCTTTATATGACAGTCTAATACACCATCCGGATCAACCGTCCAGTTCCCTGCTTATCCACTATGTTTTGTCCAATACCCATATCTGATATAATGCCTTCGACATTGAAGGCTGGAAAAGACGTCCTAGATGGGGGGATCCGCATGGATCTATGGTTCACTGAGGAATGGCTTAAGGGCCTCAGGATTTCTGTAAAAGTCAACTCCGTCGTCTACTCTACCGTAACCAAGTACCAAAGACTCGCCATCTATGACACAGTGCAGTTCGGTCGCATGCTGGTGCTTGACGATGTCATACAGACGACTGAATCCGATGAGTACATATATCACGAAAGTCTGGCTCACGTCCCCATGTTCGCCCATCCCAACCCTGAGCGGGTTCTCGTAATAGGAGGCGGGGACGGCGGCACGCTTCGAGAAGTCCTAAAGCATCCATCGGTTAAGGAAGCCACCCTGGTTGATATAGACGGGGGTGTCATTGAAGCTTCGAAACGCTTTATGCCGTTGTGGAATTCAGGGTTCTCGGATCCAAGAGCGGACGTGATCGTGGGAGACGGCCTGGAATATGTCGCCAAAGCCACGGCTGACTTTGATGTGATATTGGTCGACGCCACCGACCCGGTCGGTCCCGGTGAAGTGTTATTTGCGGGGGAGTTCTACGGCTCGGTGAAAAAGGCCCTTAGGCCCGGAGGCATTATGGCCGGGCAGACCGAGAGCCCGATCGCGGAACCGGACGTGGTGAAAAGTATCTACGACCGTGTCAAAAAGGTGTTTCCCATAACCAGGCTCTATACTTCTCCCGTCCCCTCTTATCCCGGAGGATGGTGGAGCTACACCATAGCCTCAATTGGCTCAGAGCCCATGGTTCCTCTACGGGAACCCGGAGACGATTGGGGATTGAAGTACTATTCTCCCGAGATCCACAAAAGGGCATTTTTCCTTAACCCGAAGATGCAGAAAGACATTGGGATACATAATCAAGGCACAGATTCTTAAGAAGCGCCAATCGCGATAGCGCCTGACGCCCTGTTTCTTGAAAGGAGATGCGAGTATGCAAAGCTCGCCTAGCGTATTGGCTCAAGTGAAAAGAGGCATCGCCGGTTTTGTCATGCGCGCCATTTCGACGGCGCAGGACAAAGGCGAACTTCCCAAAGATGTGGCCATCGAGGTCAAAATGGAGATCCCTTCCAGACCTGAACAAGGCGATTTCGCCACTGGGGTAGCTATGACCTTGGGAAGACAGGTCAAATCCGACGGGCGCACCGTCGCCGGTACAATCATAAGACACCTGAACATAGACGATTCCCCTGTAGTCCGGGTCGACATAGCCGGCCCCGGCTTCCTCAACTTCTTTCTTGACACAAGCTGGCTGAAAAAGGCCATGGCCAGAGTCTGGGCAGAAGGGCCTTCGTACGGTCGTACCGATTACTTGAATGGCCAGAAGATCCTTTTGGAGTTTGTGAGCGCCAACCCGACCGGCCCTCTGAACGTAGTCAACGCCCGTGCGGCGGCGGTCGGAGACTGTCTGGCTTCAATGCTTGAAATGGCGGGGGCCGAGGTAGCACGGGAGTTTTACGTGAATGACGCCGGGACCCAGACGGATCGTTTGGGGGATTCCTTGGAGGCCCGATACCGACAAGCACTAGGGCAAGAGTCCCCTTTGCCCGAAGATGGGTACAAAGGAGAATACCTAAAGGACCTGGCGGCCCCGCTGGCTGCCGAAAAAGGATCTTCTCTTTTGGACTTGCCCGACGAAGAGAGACAAGCCTTCTTCAAGGATTACGCGCTATCTGAGATTCAAGGATGGCAAAAGAAGACGCTGAAGGACTACGGTCTGATTTTTGATCTGTGGTTTTCTGAGAAGTCTTTGCGAGATGCCGGCGCTCACAATGAGGTAGTCGAGTTCTTTCGCGAGAAGGGGCTTACTTATGAGAAAGATGGGGCCATCTGGTTCAAGTCAACCGAATTCGGAGACGACAAAGACCGGGTCTTGGTTAGGTCTGACGAGAACGCCAGCACTACCTACATCGTGCCCGACTTGGCCTATCACAAGAATAAGCTTGAACGCGGTTTCAACCACCTAATAGACATATTGGGGCCGGACCATCACGGTTATGTGAGCCGGCTTTCCGCCGGTCTGATGGGGTTAGGCTATCCCAAGGATGTCCTAGAGGTGCTCATCGTCCAGGTAGTAAGACTGGTAAGGGACAGAGAGCTTGTGAAAATGTCTAAGAGGGGCGGCGAGTTCATCTCCATGGATGAGCTCCTTGAGGAGGTCGGGAAGGATGCGGCCCGCTTCTTCTTCCTCATGCGGTCGCCCGAAAGTCACCTGGACTTCGATATTGATCTGGCAAGGCTGCAAGGCAACGAAAACCCTGTGTTTTACGTGCAATACGCTCACGCCAGGATTGCTAGCATCTTTAGACAGGCCAAAGACGACGGGTTCAAGTTTGCCATGGGACCCAACGAGATCGACTTCAGCCTGCTCCGAGACGCTTCAGAGCTTGCGCTGATGAAGATCATAGCGGCTTTCCCCGAGGAAGTGTATGAGATTGCTAAGGCAAGAGAGCCAAACCGTCTCGTCAAGTACATGATGGATCTCGCCACCGCCTTTCACGGTTTTTACACTCGATGCAGGGTGCTGGGCGACGACTCGGACCTCACGGCGGCCAGGCTCTATCTTGCCAAGCTTGCGCAAATCGTGTTGGCCAACGCGCTGAGACTGATCGGTGTGTCCGCGCCTGACAAAATGTAGCGTTCGGAAGGTTTTCTTCGTACGGCCTCTCCAAAGGGGCCGTCTCTTTTTTTTGCAGGAACCCTGAGAGCGTCTGCCGAATATTGAGCAGTACGCAAAATGTTCGGCACGTGTGCCGGAAGGCAGGCTGGAAACTATGGATATACTCGGATCCTTATCTGTGGTTCTGGATTCCATCAATCAAGGGATCCACGTGGTAGACGAAAAGGGAATCACAGTGGTTTACAATCAAGCCGCGTCGCAGCTTGATGGGCTGGTTAAGGAAGAAGTGATGGGCAAATCGCTCTTAGAGGTTTTCCCCTCCCTTGGCCACGATTCGAGTACGCTCATGACAGTACTCAAATCAGGAGTGCCCGAACTTGAGCAGCAACAGACCTTCTCCAACTATAAGGGTAAGAAGATAACCACTGTGAACTCGACCCACCCGATCTTCATAGATGGCGAGCTGGTAGGCGCTTGCGAGGTCTCTACGGATATCACCCGCATAAAAGAGATGGCCGAGAAAATCGTTGATTTGCAGCGGGAACTTCGAGAAATCGGGCCCAGGTCCACGAACTCGCCCAAGCGCAAACCGAGCCGGGGAACAAAGGCGCACCGCCCCCGCGGGCTCTTTTCTGTAGACGACATCGTGGGGGAATCCTCGTCTATAAAAGAAATCAAGCGCAAAGTGCTTATGCTCGCCGACAGCGACTCCAATGTCATGGTCTGGGGAGAGACAGGCACAGGTAAGGAGTTGTTGGTACAATCGATCCATACGGCATCAGTTCGTTCATCCGGGCCGTTTGTCCCCCAGAACTGCGCGGCTCTCCCGGAAAGCCTACTAGAAGGCCTAGTTTTCGGCACCGCCAAGGGAGGCTTTACCGGGTCTACGGACCGCCCCGGTCTCTTGGAACTCGCTTCAGGCGGGACTCTTTACCTCGACGAGATAGACTCTATGCCCCGTGAGCTCCAGGCCAAACTGCTGCGGGTCATACAGGACAAGCGCGTGAGGCGGTTGGGCGACGCGCGAGAGAGACCTGTGGACGTGCGGATTGTCGCTTCTATCAGTGTTCCTCCCCGTGAGGCTGTCAAGGCGGGACATTTGCGCCCTGACTTGTTCTTCCGGCTATCGGTCATTGAGATGGGTTTGCCTCCGCTTAGGGAGCGTAAAGAGGACATCCCACTCTTGTGCGAGCACTTTCTAAGAAAGCACTCAAGAAAAGGCGGCCCATCCTCTGTTTCGCCCCAGGCGATGTCCGCGTTTCTGACATACGAATGGCCCGGGAATATCAGGGAACTAGAACACGCCGTTGAAGGCAGTCTGGCTTTTGCCAAGGGAACGGCGATAGATATCGCGGATCTGCCACACTCGGTCCGCGGCATGATAGCGACGGCTGCGATGTTCAGGGATGACACCGATCCTGGCGTGGCCGGTAGCAGCGGCGGCAGCGTCTTCCCGCCCTCAGGCGATTCTGACGGCAGTAACATATCTTCGTCGAAGCGCCGTCCGAACGTACGCCACACAAGGCCCTTGATGGGCGGCCATGCCGGCGAACCTGAGAATCCTCCAAAACCCCCGGCCGGGGACACAGTCGCGCCCGGCCCGACATTGAAAGACGACTTGAGAAGTCAAGAAAAAGCCCTGATAGAAGGCGCTTTGGCGGCCAGTGCGTCTGTTTCGGAGGCGGCGAGATCCTTGGGTATGGCGCGGCAGACGCTGCAGTACAGGATGAAGATCTTGGGTATCTCCAAAGACAGGTAGTCTATGGCACGCTTCTTGCGTCTTGCGATGTGGGCAGGTCCTTTTGAGACTGGAGGAATGTAAGGTGGCAGAAGATAAGCGCGCGAGTAAGATAGGGTGCCCGTACGGAACCCACAGGGTTATAGAGCCAAAAGGCAGTTTGCCGCAGGCAGCTTTGCGTCTCGATAATTCAGGCGGCATCTTCGATAACGAAATCTTGTTGGATGTAAGGACCCTGAACATAGACGCGGCAAGTTTCAAACAAATCGTATCCACGGGTCCGGCAGGCGTAAGTCGAGCGGAGCTGGAAGAGCACGTGGCCGCGAGCGTTATAGAGATAGTCTCTAAACGGGGAAAGATGCAAAATCCAGTTACCGGTTCAGGCGGAATGCTCTTGGGGACGGTTCGGGAGTTCGGGCCGAAAGTTCAGGGGGCCCGCGGAGCCAAGGTCGGCGACCTAGTCGCGACTTTGGTGTCGTTGTCCCTTACTCCTCTTCACTTGGAAAGCATCGAACGAGTAGACCTGGACAAAGACCAGGTTGACGTGGTCGGGCAAGCGGTGCTGTTCGAGTCGGGACCATTTGCCGTCATACCCGAGGACATAGGTGAAAGACTGGCTCTTGCTCTCTTAGACGTAGCAGGCGCTCCCGCGCAGGCCGCCAGGTTAGTTCAACCTGACGACAGCGTCCTGATTCTGGGCGCCGGGGGAAAATCGGGGCTCATATGTTCCTCGGTAGCACGCCGAAAAGCCGGGCCAAAGGCACGCATAATCGGTCTGGCTCACGGAAAGGCGTCCACCGCAAGGGCAAAGGCCCTGGGAGCCGCGGATGTGCTTATCTCCGCCGACGCCACCGATGCCATTGGGATCATGAAGCAAGTCATGGCCCACAATGACGGAAAGAAAGTCGATCTCACCATCAACTGCGTAAACGTCCCCAGCACCGAGATGGCGTCTATTCTCAGCACTCGGCAACGGGGAAAGGTGTATTTCTTCTCTATGGCGACGAGCTTCACGGCTGCCGCTCTGGGAGCCGAAGGGGTGGGCGCCGATGTCGATCTGCTGATAGGAAACGGGTACGCCGAAGGCCACGCTAAGACCGCTTTGGACCTTGTGAGGTCAGACGCCAAGCTAAAGGCGATACTTCAAGGAATGTTCCACGGATAACCGTTTCTTAAATGAAGGAGGGCTAAAGATTGAGGCACTGGCAAGATATTCCCATGTTTAAGGACGTATCTTCGGAAGAGTGGAATGACTGGCGTTGGCAGTGGCAGAACCGCATAGAAGACGTGGACCGCTTGACCCAAGTGCTGAGTCTCACGCCGGAGGCAGTATCGGGCGTGGAAAAGGCTCTGACGAAGGTACGTATGGCCATTACGCCTTATTATGCCAGCTTGATTGACCCGGATGATGAGCGTTGCCCCGTTCGGCTCCAGGCCGTTCCCACAGGTGACGAGACTAACGTAATGCCGTGGGAGTTCGTCGACCCTTTAGACGAAGACGCCGACTCGCCTGTGGACGGGCTTGTGCATCGCTACCCGGATAGAGTCTTGTTCCTAGTGACTGACCAGTGTTCGATGTACTGCCGCCATTGCACTCGCCGCAGAGTTGTCGGCGTAAGGGACATGGTGGCTCCTTCGGAACGGATACAGGCAGGCTTGCAGTACATCCGCGAGCATAAAGAAGTGCGGGATGTGCTGGTCTCCGGGGGAGATCCCCTGACTTTGTCGGACGCGTATCTAGAGCGTATTATTCGCGCGCTACGCGAGATACCCCATGTGGAGATCATCCGTCTGGGCACGAGGATTCCGGTAGTGCTTCCCCAGCGGATTACCAGAGAACTCGCTGCGATGTTGGCAAAATACCATCCGGTATATTTGAACACTCACTTCAATCACCCCAAGGAGCTCACACCTGAATCGACTAAGGCTTGCGCCATTTTGGCGGATCACGGAATACCTTTGGGAAACCAATCCGTGCTCCTAAGAGGCGTCAACAACTGCCCCGAAGTTATGAAGCAACTGGTGCGCGGTCTAGTGAAGATCAGGGTCCGTCCTTACTACATCTATCAGTGCGATCTGACCTGGGGACTGGACCACTTCCGGACCACCATAGCCGAAGGGCTGGAGATTATGGAAAACCTGCGGGGGCACACCACCGGTTTCGCGGTGCCCACTTACGTGGTTGACGCTCCGGGCGGAGGAGGCAAGATCCCGCTGAATCCCCAGTACATTCTGTCTACGGGGCCTGACACCGTTGTTGTGAGGAACTATGAGGGAGTCATATCCGCCTACAAAGAGCCTCCCTACGATTCGGCCGAACGGATGGAGAACGGCAAATGCAAACTGTGTGGAGGCGACCACAAAGGGTCCGTGGGAGTCGCCGGGCTTCTCGGAGGCGCCAAGGTGAGCCTTGTGCCCGAAGGCAACCAGCGGTTGGGCAGAAGGAAGTAGTGAGGCAGATATGCAGGTTTCATTGAGCCTGACGGACGTGGTTCAGAGAAGCGGCGTCTCTTCTCTGGCGATAGTCGGCACCGCCAAGAACGTCGGCAAGACGGTGACCATGAACTACCTGGCGGCCGAGCTCTCGGCTAGAGGGCTTACCGTTGGACTCATTTCCAGCGGTCGGGACGGGGAGACGGTGGATTCCTTCACCGGCGAGCCGAAACCATCGGTTGTGCCCCCGGAAGGGGCGTGGGTGGCCACGGCTGAAGGAACGCTCACCAACGTGGCGGGGTCTTTGGAAATCGTTGACGTGCTGGAAAAGCCCGGGTTGTTGGGGAGATTGGTCTTGGGCAGGGTCGTCGAGCCTTCGCCCATGGAACTGGTGGGGCCCGGCAGTGCCAAAGAACTCGGGGCAATTGTGGGGTGCCTTCTCCAGTTAGGTTCGGACTTAGTCCTAGTGGATGGGGCGTTGGACCGCATCGCGGCAGCGAGCCCAGCTGTCACAGAAGGCCTCATTCTGGTGACCGGCGCTTCAGCCCACGACAGTCTTACGGCTATAGCTCATGAAGCCGGCAACCTGGCTTGGCTATGGCAAAGACCGGAGCCGCCGACAGTTGAAGTTCGCCAACTGGCGAAGCAAGTTATAGAAGACGGATACGTGGCGTTCTTGGACGAGGACCGTACTCTCGGTGAAAAGCGGCGCTACAAGCTGAGGGGTACTCGCCATAAGACCGCTTTAGGACATGAAGAAGATATTCTGTCAGACGCAGGCAACGCGGTGTTTGTGGTAGTTCCGGGGGCGGTGACGTCCAAGTTCTTGTCTCTATCGGCTTCATGGCCGGAAAAAGAAGGTTTCGCCGTCATAGCCAGGGACCCGGCTTGCATATTCGCTAAAAGCGACCCCGGAGTGAAGCTTTATGTGCAGGATCCGGCTAACCTTCTTGCCGTCACGGTCAACCCTGTTTCATACAGAGGCGTACAGCAGGATCCGCGGCAATCGGTGTTCTCGGTCCACAGGGCGGTTAGTCAGGCTACGGGGAAGGCCATCCCTGTTTTTGACGTAGTATCTGGCGAAAGCAGCGAAAAGGGGGTGTCGGAAGTGGCTTTGGGGTGACTTTAGAATTCTTCGCGGGCGATTCCACCGCAGAAAATACAGGTTTCACACAGGTATGGGATAGCGTGCAACCCAAGTCGTCTTTGGGCAAAAGAGTCAAGGCTAAGGAGCGACCCCGTTTGCCCGGCGAGGAACAGCAGCTTAGCGCGGCTTTCCTTCGGCTTAGTCGTGCTGCGGCGTGCTACGACAAGCATCGGTCAGCCGCCTCCAGGCTAGAAGGGATACTCGGGTCGCTGAAGGATCCCTTTCACGCGATAGCTCTTCTTCAGGACAGGAAGACTTTGTCTCCCTCTGAACTGTTCATACTTGCTCATCTCGCCTTTTCATCGGGGAAGGTCAGGGCCATACTTCTGGAAACCCGGGATGCCGCTTGGGCGGATGAGGTAATCCCCCCATCTCTCAAAGCGGTGGAGAAGATGCTTCTGCCGGGCACAACCGGGCAACCCGTCTTCTATATTGGCGATGCATTTTCTCCCGAGTTGGGGAAGGTGAGGGCCGAGCGTAAGGACAGAGAGCGCAAGCGGCGGGTTGCGATGAACAAAGAAGCTTTGGCGGTCGAGGCGCTCTTGTCTAGAAAGCCGGGGCCTAAAGAAGAAATCGCTATCAGGAAGACGGACTCGGACCTGGTTGAAAAAGCCAGGCTCATGCCCGAATTAGGGGAAACCCGAGAGACGCTGACCCACGTGCATTTCCGCTTGAAAGCCACAACTGAAGCGCTGAGACTGGAACGAGAGATCAACCGCTTGCGGTTAAGAGAAACAGCTCTGGAAGAACAAGTTTTGGCGACCCTTTCAAGGGAGCTTGTGCCTTTCTTAGAGGACCTAAACCGCGCCGCGTGGGGGTTGGGTAGCCTGGACTATCTCCTTGCCAAGGCGCGCCTTTTCAGAGACTGGGACGCGTCGGTTCCGGAGATCATTACCGGTTCCGCCCCTCAAATCGTCTTGACCGACGCTTTTCATCCGGAGGTCCGGCGGCAAGTTCTTGAGCGAGGCGGTCGTTTTCAGCCCCTTTCTGTGGAGTTGGATTCAACGGTGGCGGTCATCACCGGCCCAAACATGGGAGGGAAGACGGTAGCTTTGGCAACCATCGGCCTTTCCGTCGCGTTGGCTCAATGGGCTTTGCCGGTCCCCTGTAAGAAAATGAAGTTTTCGCTGTACGATTTTACCTACTTCCAGCCTCAGTCCCCGGGGAAACCCGGACTATCCAGCTTCGCCGCCGAGGTGGTCTCCCTAAAAGAGCCCTTGGGGCGTGACGAGGAAAGAGGTCTTGTCCTTTTGGATGAGATCGGACGCGGGACCAATCCATCTCAAGGATTGGCTCTGTACGCCGCGGTGCTCGGACATTTCAAAGACCATGGCCATGGCCGTTATACTGTAGCCGCGACTACCCACTATCACGGGTTGGCCGGTCTTCTCGACGCTCCCCATTGGCAAGTAACCGGGCTTACCAGCTATAGAGAAAAAGACCTTGAGGCGGGCGCCAAACCCGATGATTCTTATGGCCTCGGCTGGCTTTATGAACACATGGATTACAGGTTGCAGCGGGTGGGACCCGAGACCATGACCCCGCAAGACGCTCTTTTGGTGGCCAGGTTGCTCGGGCTGGACAAAGAGATAATTGAACGGGCTGAAGCCCTGCTTGACGACAAATGTGTCTCCTGAGGGAGATTTAGTGGAGGGAACGCCGGATGCTTACATACAACGTGGATAAGGGGCTGGTGGACGAGTGCCACCGGCTGTCTTCCGCCGTGGTGGACCAAGTGCAGGGAGAACTCGCCGGTTCGACGACGGTTTCCACCGAAAGAGCGGTGGCCAGGCTCTTTGGAGTGGACGGAGCCGACCGCGAGGAGGTACCGCTGGCCAACATGTTGATAGATCACCTTAAATCCCTGGACAAACTAGGGGATGGCGTGGCCATTCATCTGGTCAACGCATGCTCTGCCCTAGGACTAACGCCGGCTGAAGTAGCTCAGCGGGTTTCCACCGGCAAACTGAACCTCTCATCTGTACCGTGGCAGGGAAGGGAGTCCAATTTGGCCAAAGCTATGGAATTTGCCGCCGACGCGGTGAAACGCATAGACGAGCGCAAGCGTGAGCGAGAATCACTGCTGGAGTCATATCCGGTGCTTGAGACTCCTTGGCTGTACGTCATAGTCGCCACCGGTAATATATACGAGGATGTAAAGCAGGCACGAATGGCGGCTTCTCAAGGGGCGGACGTGATAGCGGTCATCCGCTCAACCGGTCAAAGCTTGCTCGATTACGTGCCTTACGGCGCCACCACGGAAGGCTACGGCGGCACTTACGCCACCCAAGAGAACTTTCGGATAATGCGCGGCGCCCTAGATGAAGAGTCGAAGCGACTGGGACGTTATATACGCCTGGTGAACTACTGCTCGGGGCTATGCATGCCGGAAATCGCCGCTATGGGCGCTGTGGAAAGACTGGACATGATGCTGAACGATGCCATGTACGGCATCCTTTTCAGGGACATCAACGCCCAACGTACGCTCATAGACCAACGCTTTTCCAGAATGCTGAACGCCTATGCGGGGGTTATCATCAACACGGGGGAGGACAACTATCTCACCACGGCTGATGCATTCAACTCCGGCCAGTCCGTCCTCGCCTCTCAGTTCATCAACTACCATTTTGCGAAAAGCGCGGGTCTGCCCGAAGAGCAAATGGGATTGGGCCACGCGTTTCAGATCGACCCGTCAATAGAAGACAGTCTTTCCTACGAAATCGCGTCGGCTCTCTTAGTTCGTTCGCTGTTCCCTAAATGCCCGGTGAAATTCATGCCGCCCACAGTGCACAAGTCCGGGGACATCTTTTTCGCCCATACTCTTGACGCGAGTTTCAACGCGGTATCGGTTCTAACCGGCCAGTCCATCCATTTGGTCGGTATGCTTACCGAGGCCATCCACACGCCTCTTCTCCAAGATCGTTACGCTTCCATCAGGGCGGCTAAGTACGCTAGGACAGGCATGAAGCATCTCGGCGACAGTTTGGTTCTGAAGGAAGGCTCTCTCATAGACACAAGGGCACAGGAGCTTCTGGCCAAGTGCTGCTCCCTTCTAAGAGAAATACGGCGCAAAGGCCTTTTTCAGGCCATAGAAGAGGGTGTCTTCGCCGGTGTGAGGCGGAACAGAAGCGGAGGCAAGGGCGGGGAAGGCGTTGTGCGTAAGACTGAGTGGTACATGAACCCCATCGAAGAGCTCCTGAAGAAGGAGCTTTCGGGTACAGCCGAAACGGAGGTCTCCAACTCATGACAGATCGAACGAAAGGCAATCAGCAGCAGGTTGACATCGTGCTGCCGTACGGAGACCATCATAACGACGGGCTGGTGCAGGTCAGTTTCACCCTGCCTGTCAAGGACGGCCCCTTGGGCGACGAGGCCGCGCGCCAGGCCATGAGGTCCATGGCTCTTAAGGAACCCCAGGTGGTTGAGTCTACGCCTTTGGGCGAGGGCTACACCTTTTTCGTAGGTTACGGTAAACTTACGCGTCCGGTCGAACTCAGAAAGCTGAAAGTCGCTAGGCCCTTGTGGGATAAGCTAGAGCCCGCGGTGGTAGAGCAAACCATAAAACAGAAGCTGGGCAGGGAATTGGTAATCGTTGGGGCGGCGACCGGTTCAGACGCGCACACCGTCGGCTTGGACGCCATCCTAAACTACAAAGGTTTTGCGGGCGACCACGGCCTTGAGGCATATTCTGGCTTTAAGGTGGTTAATATGGGTAGTCAGGTGCCCAATGAGGTCTTGGCCAAGAAGGCCATGGAAGTGAAAGCTGACGCGGTGTTGGTATCCCAAGTAGTCACTCAGGGGAATGTTCACCTGTCGAATCTCACTAACCTGGTCGAAATCATCGAGGCGGAAGGGTTTCGAGATCGGGTCGTGCTTGTAGCGGGAGGGCCGAGGATTACTCACGCTCTAGCCATAGAACTGGGCTATGACGCCGGTTTTGGACCGGCCACTAAACCCCAGGATGTGGCATCTTACTTGGCTCAAGAGGTCTTAAAGAGAGAATCGCTGTACTAAGAACCGAGGATTTTCTTAGTAGGCCCACCTTTGCCATATTGACACGGGCACTTCGTTGAGTAGAATTACTGGGAGGGTTATGCCAGTGTGAAGGTTGGGGGTGATGCCAGTGGGCGATGTTATCGAGTATCAAAACCCCCGGCTGGACCCATCCACAGTTGATGTGGCGTATCGCATCCTGAGGGAGCGCCGGGAGCCGATGAAGTACAAAGAACTGGTGCAAGAAGTACTTGTCCAGAAAGGAATGGCGTCAGCAGCTAATATGCCGAGGCTCATGGCCAAGGCCCACACTGATATCAGCATGGATTACCGGTTTCTAAACCGCGGAGGCGGAATGTGCGGTCTTCGAGAATGGACCCAAAAGCCTCCTTCCATCAAGGTGGTGGAGCTGCCCAACGCCGATCGCCCCAAGCCGGGGGAACGATTAAGAAGAGAACTGGTGGTCCTCGACGAAGACTACCAAGAAGAACCGACAACAGAGGAAGATCCCATAGGGGAGCCCGAAGAACCAGAGGTGGGGTAGGGCTCCCTCCCCTTTTTAGGAGGTCCATATAGAATGCCCAAATACATCTTTGTCACAGGCGGGGTCGTTTCGGGCCTCGGCAAGGGAATTACAGCCGCGTCCCTCGGCACGTTGTTCAAGGCCAGGGGCTATTCGGTGACTATCGTCAAGCTGGATCCGTATGTCAACACGGACGCCGGAACCATGAGTCCCCTCCAACACGGAGAAGTGTTCGTAACCGATGACGGGGCGGAAACCGACCTGGACTTGGGTCACTACGAGCGGTTCATAGATCGCCCGCTAACAGCCGCCAACAATCCGACATCGGGCCAAATCTATGGCGCCGTTATCGCCAAGGAGCGCAGAGGCGATTTTCTTGGCAGCACAGTGCAAGTAATTCCTCACGTCACAAACGAGATAAAAGAGAGAATCCACAAAGTCGGCCGCGAGTCCGGGGCGGACATCGTAATCTGCGAAATCGGCGGCACGGTCGGCGACATAGAGGGCCTTCCGTTCTTGGAGGCAATCAGGCAGTTTAGGACAGACGCCGGACGTCAAAACACGGTGTACGTCCACGTAACTCTGATCCCTTATATTTCCGGGAGCGGCGAACTGAAGACCAAGCCCACCCAGCACAGTGTGGCTGAGCTAAGGTCCATAGGAATCGCTCCCGACGTCATTGTCTGCAGGTCCAGTAGGCCCCTATCCGGGGACATGCGAGACAAGATCGCTCTGTTCTGCAACGTGGATAGGGAAGGCGTCATTCAAAACCTAGATACCGAAAGTATTTACGCCATCCCGGTTATGCTCGAGCGAGAAGGCCTCGCTAGGATAGTTGAGGACAAGCTTGAACTGCCGAGAAAAGAGCCGGACCTAAGAGACTGGCTTGAGATAGACGCCAAAATCCATAATCCCGAGGTCGAATGCACTATAGCTTTGGTGGGGAAGTACGTTGCCCTCCACGACGCTTACAAGAGCATAACGGAAGCTTTGTATCACGGGGGACTTGCCAATAACGCCAAGGTCAACATAGAGTGGGTGAATTCACAGGATCTAGACGAGGCCGACGACGAAGAGCTCGAGAGGGTATTAGGCGGCGTCGACGGGATCTTGGTCCCGGGCGGCTTCGGGCCGCGCGGCGTTCCCGGGAAGATCAATGCCGTAAGGTATACCAGAGAAAACAAGGTGCCTTATCTAGGGATTTCCCTAGGCCTCCAATGCGCAGTTATCGAGGTAGCGCGGAATCTGCTCGGGCTTTCCGAGGCCAATTCAACAGAGTTTTGTCCCGACACCCCGCATCCGGTCATAGACCTGATGCCGGAGCAAAAAAACCTATCTGACATGGGCGGTGCCATGAGGCTAGGCCTCTATCCTTGCCGGCTCAAAGTAGGTTCTTTAGCCAGGCAAGCTTACGGGCAAGAGATGGTAAACGAGCGTCACCGGCACCGGTTTGAGGTGAATCCCCTTTACGTCGAGGATCTGAACGAGGCAGGTTTGCTGTCAGTGGGCATTTGGCCCGCCCGTGGGCTCGTGGAAGTGTTTGAGTTCAAGGACCATCCCTGGTTCGTCGCCACTCAGTTTCATCCGGAGCTCTTGTCCAGGCCCAATCGCCCGCATCCCCTGTTCAAGGATTTCATAGGCGCGTCTTTAGGCAAAAAGTCGAAGTGATGTGCCAACAGGAAAACGTTTCCGGCAGGCTAAATACGTGTTAGGATTATTTGGGCGAATAATGTGAGTCTCTCGCCCAGTTAGGTTGTCAAGAAAAAGTAGACATTAGACTTGGGGTGAATGTACTTGAGTCTCTCGCCTAATGAAGTTGCCAAGAGAAAGGTAGACATTACCGACACAACGCTTAGGGATGGCCATCAGTCGCTGTTGGCCACCAGGATGAAAACCTCGGACATGCTGCCTATCGTTGAGAAGATGGACCAAGTGGGTTTTCGCTCGGTCGAGGTCTGGGGCGGAGCTACCTTCGACACTTGTCTCAGGTTTCTCTCAGAGGACCCCTGGGAAAGGCTTAGGGCTCTGAAGAAGGGCTTTAAGAACACTCCCCTACAGATGCTCCTTAGGGGCCAGAACCTGGTGGGATACAAGCACTATGCCGATGATGTGGTCGAATCATTTGTTAGAGCCGCCATCACCAACGGCATCTCCATCATGAGGATTTTCGATGCTGTTAACGACGTCCGTAATATGCGACGGGCCATAGAGGTCAGCAAAGAGATGGACGCCCATGTGCAGGCCACTGTGTGTTATACCATAAGCCCGGTGCACGACCTCAGCCACTATGTGTCGGTCGCCAAAGAACTAAAGGCCATGGGAGCCGATTCCCTGTGCCTTAAAGATATGGCGGGCATCCTTTCTCCTAAAGACGCTTACGATATTGTCAAAAGCTGGAAAGATGAAATTGGCCTTCCGGTGCAAGTCCATTCCCACTACACATCCGGAATGGCGTCTATGTCCTATCTGAAAGCGGTTGAGGCCGGAGCCGACGTGTTGGACTGCGCCATTTCGGCTATGTCCATGTCCACCTCCCAGCCCCCGGTGGAGAGCATTGTGGCGGCTTTGGACGGGACTATCTACGATACGGAATTGGACCTAGACCTCTTGTCCGAGATATCCGAGTACTTCAAGGGAGTAAGGGCAAAATACGGGACCTATGATAAGGCCTCCGCAGTGCCCGATGCCAATGTGCTCCGCTACCAGATTCCCGGCGGCATGATCTCAAACTTCATCTCCCAGCTTCAAGAGCAGGGCCAGATAGACAAGTTGCCGGAGGTGCTGGCCGAAGTTCCCAGGGTCAAGGCGGATATGGGGCATCCTCCTTTGGTCACGCCATCCAGCCAGATCGTCGGGACGCAGGCCGTTCTTAACGTCCTGACCGGAGAACGGTACAAGATGATCACTAACGAAGTAAAAGACTACTTCCGCGGACTCTACGGCAGGGCGCCCGGCCTGGTGAGCAAAGAAATTCAGAAGAAGGTCATTGGCGATGAAGAGCCAATTACCAGCAGGCCCGCTGACTTAATCGAACCCGCGCTTGCCAAGGCTAAGGAGGAACTAGGCGCTCTTTACACAAAGGAAGAGGATGTCCTTTCATACGCTCTGTTCCCGCCTCAGGCCAAGAAGTTCCTTCAGGAGCAGTTGGCCAGGCGTACGGGAGTGGATTATGACCTCCTTGAGAAGTCTGAGAAGGAGCATCCGAAAGGCTTTGCGCCGGTGTGATGAACCGGGTTTCAAAGAGGGATTATAAGGGCCGGAACCGTTTTCCGGCCCTTTGGAGTTGGAAGGAGCGATAGTCATGAGAGAAGTCGATATCTACCAGGTAGATGCCTTCACAGATGTGCCCTTTGGAGGAAACCCGGCGGGGGTCGTTCCTGACGCTACCGGCTTATCCGAAGACGCCATGCAGAAGATAGCCCGGGAGATGAACCTCTCTGAGACGGCCTTCGTAGTAGATACCAGGGGCAAAGGTCCCGCCGACTTTGACGTTCGGTTCTTTACGCCGCTTAGCGAAGTTGATCTCTGCGGACATGCGACCATAGGCGCGTTTTGGTTGTTGGCGGAAATGGGCCTCATTAAGCCGAGAGAAGGCGAAGTCAGGGTTACCCAGAGCACCAAAGCGGGTCTTCTCCCTGTAGACATCGTTTTCGGATGCGAAGGGACTCCTGCCAGGGTGATGATGACTCAGGCACCGCCGAAATTCCTTGGG
>DAIRWA010000017.1:0-15381 GCA_036802545.1 Bacillota bacterium
GTCCAACGGCGACTTTCTCTTCATCATCATCGTCCAAGGCTGCAAATCGCGACGTTAGACAAGCCCGATGGCGACTTTCTCTTCATCATCATCGTCCAAGGCTGCAAATCGCGACGTGAGACAAGTCCAACGGCGACTTTCTCTTCATCATCATCGTCCAAGGCTGCAAATCGCGACGTTAGACAAGCCCGATGGCGACTTTCTCTTCATCATCATCGTCCAAGGCTGCAAATCGCGACGTGAGACAAGTCCAACGGCGACTTTCTCTTCATCATCATCGTCCAAGGCTGCAAATCGCGACGTAAGACAAGTCTTTCCCAACAACTCCTAACTTGAACGCCGCTTCGCTCCATGTTAACATTACAGGAGACGCCATGTGGGCGTCGTGTCGTCATAACATGGGGGCGACCAGGTTCGACGTAGGTAGTCGGGTTTGAGCAGCGAGCATGGGTGCCGTGCCCACTAAAACGGCAAAAAAATAAGAGCTAACACAAATTACGCTCTAGCAGCCTAGATAGGCTGCTCGGTGACCAGAGAGACTTCTCTTCTATCCCTGAGTCGCCGTCACTTAGAAGAGATACCTATCCAGGGGACGCCGGGGACCTGGTAGGGAATGCGATTCGCGGCTGGCGGATAACGAAGCCCGCTCCGGGGCGCCGTTAACTGTGAGGATAAATCCGGAGATACGCTCGTAGAGACTGAAACCGGGTTATTTGCGGACGAGGGTGCGATTCCCTCCGCCTCCACCAACTTAGGCAACTGTGGGCATTGTACAGGGGGTACAAAGCTATGCCAGAAGCATTCGACGATATAGTAGTCACCGTCGAGCGGCTTTTGAGACGCGTAGCGTTTATCGTAAAAAGGCGCGGACGTGACATTTTGGTTGACTTTGGCATAACATATCCTCAGTTCAATGCTCTTTTGGTTCTCCGAGACAAGCCGGATATGACCATGGGCGAACTGTGTGAGAAACTCTTACTCGCTTGTTCTACGGCGACCGACCTTATAGACAGGATGGAGAAGAACGGCTTTCTCGTTCGAAACCGTGACGCTGAAGATCGCCGTGTGATTAGATTGGCGGTTTCCGAAAAAGGCAAGCAGGTCATTACCGAGGTTCTTGTGGCCAGGAGGCGATACGTCGCTTCTATGCTCGAGAAACTCCCGGAAGACGAACAGACACGATTGGCCCAGTCCCTCGACAGGCTGCATTCTCTCATGTTTTCAGAGAAAGTGAATCCGTAAGCCAGGTTCTTCAAGTCTACGGACAAGGCCGCTAGTCGGAGAGGGGTGGACCTTAAGTGTTTATCGAATATCTCATCATATTTGTCGCGCGCATCTGCGACGTCAGCCTGGCCACCGTCAGGATGATCTTAGTAGTAAGAGGCAAGAGGTATCCCGCCGCGGCTATCGGTTTTGTCGAAGCGTCCATCTACATCACAGTCCTTAGCCGCATCATGAAGAACATAACCGACCCCTGGAAAAGCGTGGCCTACGGATTAGGTTTCGCAAGCGGCACGCTTCTCGGCAGTCTCATCGAGGAAAAGCTGGCTTTGGGACACGTCGCTCTCGAGGTGATACCCAGCGGGGATTCTCAAGACGAGCTGCTAAAAGCCCTGAGAACCATGGGCTATGGAGTGACTGTTCTCACAGGCCAGGGTATGACCGGTGAAAAGATGGTTATGCTCGTTTCTGCGGACCGGAAGACTCTGCCCACACTGATGTCCATAATTGAGGAGTTCTCGCCGGGATGCTTTGTCACGGTCTTAGAGACAAGGTCGGTCAAGGGCGGGGTGTTGCCGTACCGCAAGGCGAAATAGGGACAAAGGCTAAGAGGTGGAGATTATGCGAATAGACGGTCGAGGCCCCAGTGACCTTAGACCCGTGAGAATTACCCCCAAGTTTTTGAAGTACCCTCACGGTTCGTGCCTTATCGAAGCGGGCGATACCAAAGTCATCTGCACCGCGACGGTGGAAGACCGCGTACCTCCGTTCATCAAGGGAACCGGTTCAGGGTGGATCACCGCCGAATACTCCATGCTGCCCGGGGCCACTTCGCAGAGGACCTCAAGAGAAGTAAACCGGGGCAAACCCGGCGGCAGGACGGTGGAAATCCAGCGGCTTATCGGTAGAAGCCTTAGGGCCGCGGTTGATCTTTCCGCCGTAGGCGAGCGTACCTTTTGGATCGATTGCGATGTCATCCAGGCAGACGGGGGCACTAGAACTGCATCCATCACCGGCGGGTTTGTTGCGCTTATCCTGGCTTTGGAGACCGTCGCTGGGAAGGAGAAGTGGGAAGTTCCACCGATCCTGGACTACATAGCCGCCGTTAGCGTAGGCGTCTCAGGCGATACCCCGTTCTTGGATCTGAACTACAGCGAGGACTCGGGCGCCGAGGTGGATATGAACGTGGTCATGACCGGGCGCGGCGAGTTCATCGAGGTGCAGGGCACAGGCGAGCACGCTCCTTTCGACATGGCCCGTCTATCCCAGCTGCTTACTTTGGCAGGCGGCGGCATCCGTTCACTCATGGATTACCAGAGAGAGGCGCTCGGCGATATAGCCACAACCATCGGCACTTATAGACCTGCGAAGACAGACACCAAGGGAGACGCAAACCGCAAGTGAAGAAACACGAAATATCACTAGTGCTGGCCACGAAAAATCCCGGGAAGACCAGAGAGTTCCTCAGGCTTTTCGAGGAATTGGCCCCTGAAGTCAGCTGGACCGTGAGAAGTGCCGCCGAGGTCGGGCTTGCGGATATTAATGAGACCGGCCGTACTTTTGCGGAGAACGCCAGGCAAAAGGCGAGAGAGGCAGCGGAGCAGTCCGGCTTGATTTGTTTGGGCGAAGACTCGGGCCTTGAGGTCGATTACCTTGATGGAGCTCCGGGAGTAAGGTCGCACTGGTTTTCCAGTTCCGGTCAAGATGATGACAACAACGCTCTTCTCCTAGAGTTGCTGAAGGATGTGGCTCCGGACCGTCGAAGGGCAAGGTACCGGAGCGCTATCGCGGTGTACGGTCCTGACGGGATGATAGTCGAGGCGGAAGGCACAACAGAAGGAATTATTCTCGGCGAGTGCCGTGGATCAAACGGCTTCGGATATGACCCGTTGTTTTTCTCGACAAAGGTGGGAAAGGCTTTTGGCGAAGCTTCGGCTGACGAAAAGGACGCGGTTAGCCATAGACGGAGAGCCCTAGAAAAGGCCCTGCCGGCTATACTGGGAGAGGGGTCTTCGTGCTCATAGGAGTCATTTCGGATACCCACGGCGACCTTAGCAGGGTCGAACTTTGTTCGCCGTACCTGAAAGGCGTAGAGCTCCTTTTGCATGCGGGCGATTTGTACGAGGACGCTCACAAAATCGGTGAGGCGTTGGGCATAAAAGCCCTGGGCGTCACTGGCAACTGCGATTACATGGTGAAAGGCCCCTCAGAAGAGATGCTCTCGATTGGATCCAGGCGCATCTATTTGACCCACGGACACCTCTACAAAGTCAAGAAGGATCTCAATCCTCTTGTCCAGCGCTCTAAGGTCTTGGGCGTGGACGTCACCATTTTTGGGCACACCCACATGCCGACTGTGTTTCGGCGCGATGGAGTGCTATTCGTGAACCCCGGCAGCTTACACAGTCCCAGACAAATGCTCGCCCCGTCAATGGCCGTCTTGGACGTTGGGCGCCATCAGGTGAGAGCGCGCGTAATATCCTTAGTAAAGACCGGACGGTAGAACCTGTCAATCAGGTATTGTTTTTGAATGACAGGGAAACCTGTAATGATCTATAATGGGATTAATATCCGGGGAGTGAACGACGAGCGCTTGGTGAAGTGCGTTCCGCCCAATTTAATGAGTGACCGCGAGAAAGGAAGGATTAGTCTTGACCAAGGTGTTGTTCGTCGGGAACCTCCCATGGAGCGCAAGCGATGAGGAGCTTAAAGAGAGATTCGAGGAAGTGGCGCCTGTTTCCAGTGCCAGAGTGATTACGGATCGCACCACGGGAAAGTCCAGGGGATTTGGATTTGTGGAAGTATCTGAGGAACTGGCTGAAACGGTCATCAGGGCTATGGACCAAAGCGACTGGGACGGAAGACAGATTAGGGTATCCGAGGCACAGCCTAGGAGCAATCCCCCTGACAGAAGGGGCGGCGGTGGCGGTGGATATCAGAGAAGGCGCTACTAGAGTCCACTAGCGTTCGTCTTCTAGATTTTCTAGATTAGCACACAGCTACTCCCTCCGGTTTCCAAGCGGCCGGGGGGAGTTCTGGTTTCAGTCGGGCATTCACGCCGCTGTTCCGACAGGGGACGGCATATTTGCATGTATTGTGGTGGCTAGTTTACGTAGTCAGCTCTCACTTGCTGGTGGGAAAGGGTTCGGCGAAACCCTTGCTCCCCAGAAAGCGTTCTGCTGGATCTTTGCTCCCTGGCAAGTGTTGCGCAGAGCTTTCGCGCCTGCATGACCATCCCATCCGAATGAGCAGCTTAGGCTCTTTCATTCGCGCGTCGTCGCTTGCGCCCTGAGGGAGCCACCAGGGTCCCTCATGCGAGAGACCCCGTCGGCTTTGTTCCTTTCCCTTGCATCACCACTTGTGTCCGCGCTTGCGTCGCCGCTCCCGTCCGCACCTACGTCACCGCTTGCGTTCGCACTTGTGTCATCGTTTACGTCGTTCTCACGTCATTCGACAGAACGATTAGCTGAAGCAGGTGCCGCACATCAATCCAAGGATGAGCAGGATCAGGATCAGGAAGATGATGAACGGATTGCTTGCAGTTCCACCAAATCCGGCCACGGAGTACCCCTCCTTATCGTAAACCTCAGTGAATCTTATGTTAAGTACGGTGGGAGCGTTACAATTGCGTTGCCGTTGGAGATGTAGTCACACCCAGTGGAGCATGTCTGTCGGAGCATACGCCACGAAATCGGGCTCTCCCATCGTGATGAGGGGCAGTGGTGGGCGTCCTCCGCGCGAGGGTGTTTCAAATCGAAGCGGGGTCTGGGATTTGGGGAAGCTTCTGCGACGCTTCCGACTACCCCTGATTCAATTTGGATCGCCCTACCCGTGATGAGGGACAGGGGTGGGCGGCCTCCGCGCGAGGGTGTTTCAAATCGGAGCGAGGTCCGGGATTTGGGGGAGCACCGCCGACGCTTCCGACTGCCCCTGCTTCAATTTGGATCGGCCTACCCGTGATGAGGGGCAGTGGCGGGCGGAGCCGTCCATCAATAGTTACGGATTCAGCAGCACCCGGTATAGCATCACGCATGCTTCGCGCCGTGTGGCCGGGCGGTTCGGTCTGAAGGTGTTGTCATCGTACCCTTTGAGCACTTTCCCTTCGAGCGCCCGCAACACGTATCCGCGGTAAAGTGGCGGAACGTCCTTGGCGTCTCGAAACGGTAGCTTGCTACCTCCGTCTTCCATTGCCTCGGCATCTAGCCCTAGGGCCCTGGTTAGCATGATGGAGATTTCCAGCCTCGTAATGTCGGCCTCAGGCTCGAACTTGCGCCGGTATTCGGCACGAGTGACTATCCCCAGGTCGGTGGCTTTACTTACGTACTCGTAGGCCCAGTGCTTCGGGGGGAGGTCATCGAAGGAAATGCTTTCGCCAAATTCCTCATCGGACGCAGGCGCCAACCCCGCTGCCCTAAGGAGAAGCGCGACGAACTCGGCTCGGCTGAGACGCGCGTCCGGCTCAAAAGTATTCGCCGACTTCCCTTGGACGATGCCCAGTTGAGCAAGCCTCAGAATGTGAGCGTCTCCCCACTCTACTTTCCCGGTGACATCTTTGAACGGATTTGGCAAGCGCTTGAATTCCGGGTCAGGGTTATCTACATCAACGTCTTTCTTGAGGCCGGAGACAAAGAAGTCGCACCGGAGTTCGCCGGCTGAGGTTTTGGAACTCACAGAGTATAGGCCGGCATTAAGGTGTTTGCCGTTCTCCGCTATCTGGTCCCAGGTCCAGGTCAGGCTTTGTCCGGCTCGGAGTGTGCTCAGCTTCTGGATGGCTCTAGGGCGGTACACGGTGTCGCCGTCAGCGTCTGTAACTGACCAGGGGGCTCCGCTAGGCATGGTCACCGACTTCTTTGAGCCATTATGTAGCGTGACTCTAACCATTTGGCCTTGGGGGTATAGAGTTTTGTCAACGTATAGTGTGACTTGGCCATTTTCTCTTCCACTATTGATCGGAGCCGCAGCGGTCAGCGACGGCACCAGCGCAAGGGAAAGGGCCATTAGCAGTAGCACTGGTTTGAGTTTAGCGTTCATGACGAAGCCCCCTAAACATAGATATCGAGGGAACCGCGTAATTTGAGGGATATCCTCAGGGACGCCCCAGGGGTGCTCAGAGAAGTACTAAGCTATAATCTTACGATTCCCCCGCTGCGTCTATCCATGAATGCGACAATACGATTTCAACAGCGGGAGTCACCTTGTCAACGCCAAAGAACACCTGAAGGATTTCAAGAAGCGCGGAACCGGATTTAAAGATGTCCTCACACATGAGTGAGTCGCATCGATCTCCGTCACCGTTTCGCAAGGCCTGAAGCATGGCCTTGTCCGCTTCTATAGACTGCCTCACCACATCCACACTCATCGAGGATATGTGTCGAAATCTACGAGATAGAGCATTAGCTTGAACAGACGCTGCGACCAGATCGTCATTCTGAGACATTCGGACAACGTAATCGTGATACTCATTGTGCAGGCTAATCGCGGCCTTAAGACGACCGTCATTGATGGCTTTTTCGCTGTCGACTGTAATCCGGTGGAGGTCTTCGAGGTTACTGGGAACTGCTGCAGCGGCTGCCAGACGGGCGGCGGTACCATCAAGCGCGGCCCTTAGGACGCAAATGTCAGCCGCCCGACTATAAGTGATCTCGACGACAGTGACGCGGCTTTTCTTTCGCTCTACAAGCCCGTCCTTCTCTAGCCTTACAATTGCCTCCCTAACGGGCGTTCTGCTCATGGAGAGGGATTTTGCCAGAGCTTCCTCCTTCAATACGGTTCCGGGCATTAGTTTCCCGGTTACTATTAGTTCGTCGATCGCGCTATAGGCCTGATCAGTCAAGGTTCGACGCAACCAAATACCCCCTGCTATTGGCATTGCACCGTATTTATCGTGTATTTCCCCCAAACTGGCATGACGAGAAGAAGGAGTATCAAGGTCCGATCTCGTATACAGAAAGAGCGGGTTTTGTATACACGCTTTCAGACTTGTCCGTAACCTAAGTATTCTCGGGATAGCCGTCGGAATCCTTGTGGCTACTCCAGAATTGTTGGACAAGCCGAGGCTCTTTTTCTGGAAGCGGTATGCAACCCGAGACGGGATAGGCGAGGCAACGAGGACGACCTGGTTAGAAGAGACAGAGGAGGGGTAGTGTGGATGTAAAGGAACTGAAGAGGTTGGTCTGTGCTGCCATCGAGGAGCGCAAAGATGAGATCATCGAATTCGGTGAGGATATTTACCGTCATCCGGAGCTCGGCTACCTGGAACACAGGACTGCCGGCAAAATTGAAGAGAAGTTCAAAGAGTTGGGCTTGGAGTATCAGAAAGGCATCGCGGTCACCGGCCTGAAGGCGAGGATGAAAGGAAAGGCAAGCCGGGTGACTGTTGGTGTGATGGGTGAAATGGACTCAGTGGTTTGCCCGACTCATCCCGATGCGGATCCTAGCACAGGAGCCGTGCACGCATGTGCCCATAACGCTCAGATTACGTCAATGTTGGGCGCAGCTATTGGGCTAAAGGCTGCAGGCGCGGCCCGTTGGCTGGGCGGAGACGTTGCCTTCATGGCGGTTCCCTCGGAAGAGGGTCTGGGCCTGCCGAAGGATGATTCTCCAACCGGTAAGGCCATTGAGGAACTTAGAAGCAGCGGCCGGATTCAGTTCTCAGGCGGGAAGCAGCAGTTCATCTTCGAGGGAGCCTTTGATGACGTCGACATGGTCATGCAGGTTCACTCGGGGCCGATGAGCACGATGATGATGGAAGAGTCGCCCCACGGCAAGGAGTACAAGGTAGGCGTGGGCGGCAGCTTCGCGGGCTCGGTCGCCAAAGCCGCGAGATTCATCGGCAAGGCGGCTCACCCGGCTATCGCACCGCACATCGGGATCAACGCTCTAAGCGCGGCAAATCTGGCGATGAGCGCGATTCATGCGAATCGAGAAGGTTTCCGCGACGAAGACATGATCCGCGTTCACGCGGTCATCACCAAAGGCGGCATACCCCATTCTATTCCCGACGACGTCAGGATAGAGGCGCTCGTCCGCAGTAATAGCATAGAGCCTCTCATGGATGCGTGTCGCAAGGTTGATAGGTCATTAAAGGCCGGAGCCATAGCCGTAGGCGCGGAAGTGACAGTGGACACGGCGCCGGGCTACATGCCCTGCAAGACCAACCGTGCGTTGAACGACGCCTTCCGCAAGAACGCGGAAGAACTGGTAGGCAAGGACATGGTTGGCGAAGCGAAGTCTGTTGCCGGCACGACCGATATGGGGGACGTTTCGCACCTTATGCCCGTATTCCACGGACGGGCAGGCGGCATAACCGGCCGCGCCCATGAACCTGACTACCGCATTGTGGACAAGTATCTTGCCTACGTCATACCGGCCAAGGCAATGGCCATGACGGTCGTAGACCTGCTCTGGGATAAGGCCGATGCCGCAGCCGAGATAAAGGACAACTTCAAGCCCGTGTTCACCAAAGAGACCTGGCTCGAGGCTTGGAAGACCATTATGGACTCCAAAGTTGACTGAGAGGCGGTTGGACCGCACTAGAGGGAGGATAGCGGAATGGTAGAGGGAACCGTTGTTGAACTAGTGATATGCTTAATATCTATCGTAGGGTATTTGGTGTTCTATAAGAGAGCTACCGGAGGAGATGTACCTCATATCCGAAGAATCGCCGGCCTTGATGTGATCGATGAGGCAATCGGCAGATGTACCGAACAGGGTAAACCGGTGCACTACACATTCGGTCGTGGCGAGTTTGACGCAGGCACCTTGGCTTCTTTTGATGTGCTCTCGTACACTGCCAGAAAGTGCGCCGAGACCAGCACAGATATTATCACCAGTACTGCGCGCCCAGATGTGCACAGCATCACCGAAGAGATAATCTCTTCAGCCTACAGGGCGGCAGAGAAGCCCGACGACTATAAGCCGAACAATATCCGATTCTTTTCTGATCTGGTGCCGGCTTACGTCGCAGGAATATACGGCATTTTCGATCGTGAAAAACCCGGAGCCAACATCATGCTCGGCAACGTATACGGTGAGTCGATCATGCTGGGTGAAGCGGGGAACGTCTTGGGCGCGATCCAGATTGGCGGCGCGTCCCAAGTAATCCAGATCCCCTTCTTGGTCGCAACTTGCGACTACACGCTTCTTGGTGACGAGCTCTTCGCCGCAGGCGCCTATATCACGAAGGAACCCGACAAAGTCGCGGCAGTAGTCATACAGGACCTCATCAAGTGGAGTGTGATCGCCGCGACTCTGGTCGGTACTCTCTTGACTACTGTGGGCTCGGACCTAGTAACCAGGATTCTAAACTACTAAATAAGGGTGTGAAGCCAGTGATCTGGTTGAAGAATGACCTGCCACGTTTGATTACTCTTGTGGTTGGCGTTGTTGTGCTGGCTGACAAGTTCTTTGCATTCGATCCGTTGCATGGACTCTCGACATGGTTCCTGCAATACAGCGTTCTCTTCGCAGCGTTTGCAATGATCTTGGGCGCAGCCAATCTGCTTAGGGTCTCAGCTCACAAGATACGAGCCAAGAAGCAGCATTGGCAGTACAACTACGTGCTTATGATAGCCATTATAGGCTACACATTGTTGGGGCTTTTTGCCGGAACCAAAAATCCCCTGTATCTCTCTATATACAATAGTGTGTACGTACCTGCGCAAGCGACCATTATCTCCTTTATGGCCTTTTGGTTGGCATCGGCCTGCTACAGGGCGTTTAGAGCCCGCAATCTCCAGGCTGTGATCCTGCTTGTGGCCGGCGTTACGGTCATGCTCGGGAAGATCGGCATAGGCTCCGTGATCTGGGAAGCTCTGCCCGGAATAGCGGGATGGATTCAGAACGTGCCGCAATCTGCGGTGATGAGAAGCCTCGGCGTAGGTATCGCTATCGGAATGGTTGGCGTCGGGCTTAGGACCATAGTGGGCATCGAGCGCGGATTCGTGGGAGGTGGAGACGAGTCATGATGGAAAGATTACAGAAGATCGACAGACGCGTCATATTTGCCGGTCTCATGTTGATGATCGCGATACCCTTGGTCAAGCCGCTGCAGCTTCCTGTCAATATAAGCAGCGAGACCCGGGCAGCCTATGATCTAATAGAGGCACTTCCGTCGGGATCTAACGTCCTAATTGCTACCTCGATTTTCCCAAGCACTCAGGCCGAACTTGAGCCTCAGACGATCGCCATGCTGAACCACCTGGTGAAGAAGCAGGCCAAGATCGTGATGGCGCCCTGTTATCCAGACACACCGCCTTATCTACTGAAGTACGCCAAGATGCTGGAGGACGCGGGTTATGTAGAAGGGATTGATTACCTGAATTTGCCCTACCTGGCGGGCGAGGAGACCCTTTACGCCGCCATGGGCAGCGATTTCAAGAAGACCTACGACCAGACTCCATCATCAGAGCTCTGGGATTCGATATCAGGCGTAAAGTCGTTTTCGTTAGTCATCGTGCCAAATGGGGGGCGGCACCCACTGTACGTTATGGCACACATCAGTACTCCCCATGCCATCGACATGATCGCCTCGATCACTGCGGTGGTTCTGCCAAACGTTCAGCCGTATTTCAACTCGGGACAGATCGGCGGAGTCGTTTCCGGAATGAACGGGGCGGCCGAGTACGAGTCCTTGGTGCAGGTTCCGGGGAAAGCCCTACAGGGAATGGACGCTCAGTCTCTGGGACATCTCTGGATAATCGCCCTTGTTGTGCTGGGCAACATCGGCTACTTTGCCACGCGGGGCAAGAAGGCAGGAGGGGTTTAGAGTGGATTTCGGAACAACGTTGGCTGCTATCGTCACGATTGTAGCTTATAGCTATCTGTTTGGCGATAATCCGCTATACAGATTTCTTGAGCATTTGTTCATTGGAATCACGGCCGCGGTTATGACCATCCAGGCAGTTCTGAACATCAAGAACCAAGCTGTGACCCCGATTCTAGCCGAAGGCCAATATCTATGGGTGATCGGTATCATCGGGGGCATCATGATGCTCGCAAGATTCACAAAGAAGTACGCGTGGGTGTCACGGGCCCCGCTTTCGCTGATAATCGGCGCCACTTCGGCATTATCCATTATCCGGGCCGTGGAATCAGAGATCGTCAAGCAGGTAGCCGCGACGGTTACCCTCAAATGGACGAGCGTTGACGGCGCGATCTACATTCTCTGCGTGGTTCTTCCCATGGCGTATCTTATCTTCACCATTAATGAAAAAAGCAAGAGCGGACACGCCGTCACCAGCTTGGGAAAGTTGGGTCAGTATGCCATGATGTTGGCTTTCGGGGCTTCTATGGGAGCTACGGTCATGGCACGGATTTCAATGGTGGTGGGTAGACTCCAGTTTCTAATTCAGGATTGGCTGAAGCTGGGGGTCTAGGAGAACTAGCAGAGGAGGGCGTATGTGATGGCGACGTCAATAAGCCGTGTAAAGGCGTCCTTGACCGGAGGGATGGAAGATCGTCCGCCGGTAGGCGTTTGGGCTCACAACTTCACTCGGGAGAACTCACCTGAGGATCTTGCCGAGGAGACCGTTCGTGTGGTCAAGCACTACGGCTGGGATTTCGCAAAGATACAGAACAGGGCTACTTCGTTCGGAGAGGATTGGGGACTTCGATTTAAACCTTCAGACAAGTATTATGTTTTGCCTGAAGTCATCGAACTTCCCGTTCGCGATTCTACTGGACTGCGTAACTTGAGGCCCGTAGATCCGACTGAGGGTGTACTCGGAGAGCAGCTCAGAGCACTTCGGATGATAAGAAAGGCCCTAGGCGATGAATTCCCTGTCATTCAGACCGTGTTTAGCCCGTCCATGGTTCTGCCATTTCTGATGGAGAAGGACATGAAAAAGCACGGACCGTGCTTGCGTTCGGTCATTGAGGATTATCCACAAGCCGCTCGACAGGCATTGACAGCGCTCAAGGAGACTTACGTCAATTTTGTCAAGGCGGCGCTTGAAGGTGGTGCAGACGGCGTGTTCTACACTATCAAGCCCGCGGGCAAGGCCTTCCTAAGTCTCGACCAATACAAGGAATTCTGCCTAGAAGACGATGCTGAAGTACTTCAAGCCGCGAACGGCGGGTGGTTTAACATGCTGCACCTTTGCGGTTCCGGGGTTTACTTTGACGTTATACCCGAACTGCCTTGTCATGCGGTAAACTATGAGGTGCTACCCGAGCATCCTAAGCTTAGCGAGGTTAGAGACAAGTATGGCAAGACAGTCATGGGAGGACTGAGCCCAAAGCCGTACACAGTCTCTTTAACGCCGGCTCAGGTGGCAGCGGAAGTCACATCGGCACTTGAAGACACTAAGGGTCTGGGGTTCATGGTTGCGCCCGGTTGCTCGATATCGCCTGACACTCCAGAGGAAAACCTGTTCGCGATGCACGCCGCGATTCGTGGCTGGTTATCCAAGGACAAGCAGTAAGGATTCAGTGGCTCACAGCGAGGCCGATCCGCTAATTGAGAGATCGGCCTCTTCAACCCAAAGGGTTCTTTATATGACACACTAGAAGTGTATGATAGACAAAAGTCAGTAGAGCATTAGCCGTACTGCGTTCAAGCGTGATGTATCGGTATGTTGCCTACCTTGGGGGTTATTTGAGTGACAAGGACCGAAGATACAAAGGAATTCATGAGAGTACTCAAGGAGCAGGCTTGTTGGGCAAACGTCTGTACTGAGCCGGGCATGGTGGCTTACATGGCGTCAAAAGCCGCGGCATTGGCAGGCGAGGAGCCTGTAACCATCGAGGTGCATTTGAGCGGCGGCATCCTCAAGAACGCGTTGTCCGCAGGGTTGCCTCACACTACACGCAAGGGTCCCGACGTAGCGGCAGCGGCCGGCACCATAGCCCGGAAACCCGAGAAAGGCCTCACTATACTGGGAGAGATCTCAGAAGAAGAGATGACCGAGGCGTTGAGAATAGTCGACCAGGGTCGCGTCATCGTGAAATGGGACGCGCGTCACGACGGGATCTATGGAAAGTGCATCTTGAAGACTGCCAACCACACGGCCGAGGTCAAGGTATCGGGTTCTCACACGGGCTTGGCGGAGTTAATCCTGGATGGCAGTGCTATCGCCGTTTCGGGCTCTTCTGACGGAAGCTCGGGCCTTTCATCGCTAAGGGATTGGACATTCAATCGACTCATTGACGTTGTGATGGCACTCGACCCTTCTGAGTTCGGGTGGCTGGCCGAGGGGGCAGACTCTTGTGTCCGCCTGTCGGAAGCGGGTTCAGCCTCGTCTGCAACTAGTCTGGGGGCAATACCGGAAGTCGCGTGTACGGTGCTCCGCTGCGATAGCACTTCCTTGACCGAGATAGCATCACAAGCCTTTCGAGCGATAGACACGCGAATGAGTGGACTGCCGTGGCCTGTTGTCACCTCGGCCGGAAGTGGGAATCAGGGCATTATGCTCTCGATCCCTGTCTGGTTAATTGCATCGCGGCTAGGGCTCTCAGATGAGAAGAAGCTTCGCGCCGTTGTCTTGGCTCATGGTGTTAATATGCTCGTCAAAGCTTACACTGGTGAGGTATCGGCATCGTGTGGGGGCATCAGCGTGGGAGCTGGACTGGCAGCGTCGATTTGTTGGATGGCAGGAGGATCTAGAGAACAGATGGCGGAAGCCGTCACCGAGGCGCTGGCTTCTTTGTGCGGGATGATCTGCGACGGCGCTAAGGCTACCTGTGCTCTGAAAGGTTCTTTAGCAGTCATGGCGGGTATCATCGCAGGCGCGGGAGCCAGCGAATCTACAGCCAAGCTAAGGAATCAAGGTGTGGTCGGGGAGTCTATAGACGAGACGCTGGAGCGGATGGAGGCAATGAGCCGACGAGTGTTCTCGGGAAGTGACACCGTGCTCCTGGAACTTGCCGGGATCGACAGAGTGGACGACTGAAGCCGCTATTTGCGCAGGCGCCGGCTATGAGGGCGCTCGCTACGAAGGCGTCAGTTATGAGAGGGCTGTCTATGAAGGCGGTAAGTAGTTCGTCCGTTCCGCGCTGCGAAATTCAAGCATAGTATCGCCAAAAGACGAGGAGCCCCTCGCGATGGGCTCCTCAGTCCTTCTGGGGGTATCGGGCTGGCCGGAAACGTTATCTAGTACACATATCTGGTTTCGTACGTCGCCTGGGTTAATGTCCCAGGTACTTTTTTGCCACCTATGATGTCCCTGGTAATGTCGTATTTCTGCCACTCAGAGCCATCGTAGACTTCGTTCCACGCGTGATAAGCGCGCCGGGGGCCGACGTAGCCCGTCACAAGTTTTGTGGGCACGCCCGCCGACCTGAGCATTCCCGCGAACAGAGAGGCAAAGTCGTAGCAAATGCCTTTCTCATCAAGGAGCACTTGGTCCAGATCAGGAAAATATCCCGCGGCTACGGTCCTGGCCTTCTCGTAGTCATAACCGAAGTTGTCCGCTATGTACCCGTAGACATTTTGCACCTTTTCCGCATCGGTCTCGCAAGACGCGGTAAGTTCATCCGTCAGGGTGGTAAGCGCCTCCGAGTCCATCCACGCGATATTTTGAATAGACGCCAGGTACAATTCCTGTTCGTCTACTGTTTCCACTGTAATGGTTTTCCTGGTGATCTCCGAATAGAGGTTGCCTCTGGTATTTCGCATGAGCCGTACTGTGTACGTGCCCTCTCCCATCTGAAGCGGTAGGCATTCGGGGCCATCAGTTGGGCGGATATCGTAGGTGTATCTTTCCGTACCCTTCTGTACTATGGCTTTGACCTGCCCATGCTGGGTTCCGGGGTATTCCACCAAGACGCAATAGGGGGAATCCGGAGATTGTCGGATAAGCGCGCTGCTAGATAGAGCGATGTTCACGGGGGCTAGGGATATCAGAATAACGACTGCTAGTCCAAGTGCAACGCGGCGTGACAAGTAGAAAACCTCCCTTCGGAAACTGGCTGCCTTGCCCTTTACGGGTTTAGGCCCTTTAGCTTTGCGCCGCCGCTTTTCAGCGGTTTTGCCTTTATCGGTAGAGGCTAGAAACCAATTAGTGCCTCGTTCCTGATGCTACATCTGACATATTAACATATATGTACATTATCGTACACCATGGCTGTTTGGTGTAGTCGTCTGGACATCGTTTGACATAAGCTTCTCTGCGCCCAGAGCCGTGTAGTGGGACTTTGGCCCTAGTTGGCGGCCACTAGTCA
>DAIRWA010000018.1:0-12327 GCA_036802545.1 Bacillota bacterium
GCATCGGGAACAAGGCAGACCTCAACGAGGCCGATTTCATCGCCGCGGCTTCCGATGATCCCAACACCAAGGTTATCTGCCTCTACCTCGAAGATGTGGTTGACGGCGACAGGTTCATCGAAGCCGCCCGCAAGGCCACCAAGAAGGTACCGGTCATCGTTTTCAAGTCTGGTATCACCGCGGCAGGCGCCAAAGCCGCTTCTTCCCACACCGGGGCCTTGGCCGGCTCGAACACGGCCTACGACGCCGCTTTGAGGCATGCCGGAGTGATTCGCGCCGAGACCATGACCGAGCTCTTTGACCTGGCTATCGCGTTCACCACACAACCGGTGCCCAAGGGCAAGAACGTTGTGGTAGTCACCAATTCAGGCGGTCCGGGAATTGTGGCTTCCGACGCAGTCGAGACCAACGGCCTTAAGATGGTCACACTCAGCGAGCACATCGAGAAGGAACTGGGCGAAAAGCTGCCTCCGGCGGCCAACATTCATAACCCCGTCGACGTGGTTGGAGACGCCAAATCCGACAGATATAAGACCGCGCTGGACATAGTCATGAAAGATCCGGAAGTACACGCTGTGGTCGTACTCCTGAGCCCCACGGCTCCTCTAAACATCGTTGAGGCTGCTCAGTACACGATAGACGCCGCAAAGGCCAACCCGGATAAAGCAGTCGTAGCCTCCTTCATCGGCGGCGCGAAAATTGAGGCGGGTGTAAAGCTCCTAAACGAAAATGGTATCCCCGTATACCCCTTCCCGGAACCGGCAGTCGCGACCCTTCGCGGGATGATCGAATTTGGCGAGCTCCGCAAAGAAGTTGAGAAAGGCGAAGAGTGGAATTTCGACGATGTCAACAAGGACGCTGTCAAGGCTATTTTTGACAAGGTTCGTAAGGACGGGAGAGACCTTCTCTTGAGCCCTGAAGCTGCCGAAGTCGCCGAATTGTACAAGATCCCGGCGGCTCCCTCCAAGCTTGCCACCACCGAGGAAGAGGCCTGGAAGTTCGCGGAAGCAATCGGTTACCCTGTGGTCATGAAGATCGCCTCACCCGACATCATGCACAAGACCGACGTCGGAGGCGTGAAGGTCGGCTTGAAGACTAAGGAAGAAGTAATCGACGCGTTCAAGTCTATTATGGAGAACTCGGTGAAAGCAGTTCCCGATGCCAAGATCTACGGCGTCGAAGTTCAGAAAATGATGCCCAAGGGCGACGAGATCATTATAGGTATGGCTATGGATCCGACGTTTGGGCCTATGATAGCCTTCGGTTCCGGCGGAGTTCTGGTGAACCTCTTGCAGGATGCCTCTTTCAGGTTGGCGAAGGGGCTTTCCAAGGCCGAGGTTTCAGAGATGATCAAAGAGACCAAGGCTTACACTCTATTGAAGGGTTTCCGTGGAGCCGCTCCAGACGATATACCTGCTCTCGAAGAAGCCATCGGCCGCGTCGGCCAACTGTGCAGAGACTTCCCGGAAATATCCGAGTTGGATATTAACCCTGTGTTCGCGTATCCTAAGGGTCTCTCCGCTTTGGATGTCAAGATCAAGATATCGTAGGTAGGGTAAGCGTAGGACGGACGAGAATAAGTGGTGGCCGCGTTGTGGCGGCCACCCTTTCTCTTATGTTGTGTGGTCTCCTTGATGTTGGATACGATTTCCCTAAGAAGGTCATGCAACGTATCATGAAAAGTTTCCGGTCAAAGACAAAGGTAACGTCGAAGCCGGTAGGTCTGTGCCCGGCCTTTACGCTAGATTGGACAATTCCCTTAGTTCGGCGATAATCTCATACCCCATTCGACAATCGCCTAGGTCTCCTCCCTCGCCTGAAGACGGGCCGTGGTAATCGGACCCCGCCGTGACGCAAAGGTTATGCCTCTTGGCTAGTTCCACATACTTATCCTGTGTCTTTCTATCGTGCTCCGGATGATATGCTTCCAGGGCGTTCAGGCCGCACTCCACAAACTCGCCCAGGAGATGATCGGCGCAGGCGGTCACAGGATGAGCCCAGGATGCCACTCCGCCCGAATCGCGGATGGCCGTGACGCAATCCCTAGGGTTTAGGCGTTCTCTTTCGACATAGGCCGCCTTCCCTATTCCAATGTACTTGGCGAAAGCTTCTTTGGAGGTGGATACGTAACCTTCCTCGACCATGGCGGCGGCAATGTGGGGCCTGCCTACAGATTCGCCTTTGGCAAGTTCAGCGACCCTGCCTTTGTCAATGGGCATGCCCAACTGCCCAAGCTTGGCAATCATTCTGTTTGCCCGTCGTCTTCTGTCGGCCCTAAGAGTTCCGAGGAGGTCCTGAAACGCGCAATCGCCGAGGGGAACGAAGTAACCTAGAATATGGAGTTCGCACCCTTCCCAGTCGCTGTTGATCTCAACCGCGGGGACGATCTCTACGCCACCATAAACGATGGTGTCCAGTTGATTCTTGGCTCCTCCGGCAAGTTGGGACAAGTTTTGCACGCCGGATGTGGTGTCGTGGTCGGCAATGGCGATGGCGGCCAGGTCTTTGTCCAGGGCCAAGCCTGCCAGTTGCTCTGGGGATAAGAGTCCGTCTGAAGCGGTTGAGTGGACGTGTAGGTCCACCGATCGACCCCAAATGACGCTGCCCCGGCGCTTGCCGGGACAGTTGGCGTCTACCGACCGGGACATAGTGGTTTTCCTATCCCCTTGGGCAGACAATCAGCTTGATCGCGGTGCGTTCCTGCCCATCTATGGATATATCTGTAAAGGCAGGTATGCAAACTAAGTCGATTCCGGAGGGAGCGACAAACCCTCGTGCGATGGCCACCGCTTTGATGGCTTGATTGACGGCGCCGGCCCCAATGCCTTGAATTTCGGCATAGCCTCTCTCTCTAATGACGCCGGCCAGGGCTCCGGCTACCGCGTTGGGACTTGATCGTGAAGATACTTTTAGGACTTCCGCTGAACTGAACTCTTGACGGTCTAGATTGTTTATTCCCACCATAATCCCTCCGATTGCATCCTGACCAAGCGAAAAAGCAAGTAATTACCAGAACTCACTCACTCATTCTACTAACGGATGACAGGTTTGGCAAGAAGATTTTGACGATGGAAAGCAAATGTCCGAGTTTACTCTCGTATGACGATGCGTTGAATTGATCTGGCGGTTCCCGTGCCAGAGATCTGGCAGAAAACGCCACACAGTTGCCGGCGACCCTTGGCCGGTTCGTGCCGCGCGGGCAACTGGGTGAGAAAACGCTTAAGGATGATATCCCGGCTCACCCCGATAACCCCTTCATAACTGCCGATCATGCCGGCGTCAGTGATATAGGCAGTGCCTTTTGGCAAGATCATCTCATCCGCGGTCTGGACATGAGTGTGAGTTCCGAAAAGAGCACTTACTTTGCCGTCTACGTAGTACCCGGCCGCAACCTTTTCGGACGTGGCCTCGGCGTGGAAATCTACTACTATGATGGGGGTGGACTGGCGAAGTCTCATGATTTCTACATCCATCGCCCGAAAAGGGCAGTCTAGGTCTTGAGCTGAGAAAACCCGGCCGCAAACGTTCAGAACTCCTAAGGTTTTCCCGTCTCTGGCCTGGAATAGGCCTGAACCTTTGCCCGGGACGCCTGGAGGATAGTTGATGGGACGCAATATACGGCGTTCTGAGTCTAAGATAGGAAATATATCCTTCTTGTTCCAGATGTGGTTTCCTGAGGTGAGCACATCTACTCCTGAGGAGAACAACTCTTGGGCCACGTCCGGCGTGAGTCCGGCGCCGCCAGCGGCGTTTTCGCCGTTTGCTATTACAAGGTCCGCTTCGTAGCGCTCAATGAGCGAGGGCAGATGGGCCGAAAGAAACGCCCTGCCCGGTGCGCCAAACACGTCACCAAGGAAAATCAGGTTCATATCCTGACCCCCGCCCTCTTTGTCTATTACTTATCGTAAACCAGGACTCTTTCGCCTTCCCGTAAGGCCACAAGCTTCCTAGTGCTTTTCAGCGTTCTCACTTGGTCTAGCATTTCCTGCAGAAACAGCCTCGCTGACCATGAGTATTCTTCCCCATCGTCGAAACCGTCCCCGCTATCTGCGGCCAAGACCAAATTCACCCTGTCGGCTACCAGGTCAACCGTCAAGCTAAGTTCGCCCGGAGTGAGAGAAGACACGTCCCGTTCCACCAAGAGAGCGTGGAACCGATCCATCTTCTCCCACGTCGCGCTCGCGTAGGTTCTCTCTTGGCCGATCAAGGAGCCATATACCTCAGTCGAGTCCAAATATAGCGTGGATATGCTCTCTCTCTTGGCCTTTCCCAAAGGCCCTCTGCACAGAAAGACCATACCCAGAGTCTTCATGTCCGGGTCGTAGGTCGCCCTGGACACTTGTGGATAAGCCACTAACAGCGTGGCCAGGACTTCCACATCCTTTCTGGACGCGCCTCTCTTAGAACTTCCTGATGACGTTTTCATGTGCCCTCGCTCTATGCCTATTTGGCGTAACCCACGGCCCTGGTTTCCCGGATGACCGTAACCTTGATCTGCCCCGGGTACTCGATGTCCTTTTCGATCTTCTTCACTATATCTCTGGCGAGCCTTACGGCACCCAGGTCGTCAATTTTCTCGGGTTTGACCATGATCCTGATCTCTCGGCCTGCCTGGATGGCGTAGGACTTCTCAACGCCGTCAAAGGAGTTGGCGATGCCCTCTAACTTCTCCAGTCTCTTCAGGTACATCTCAAGGGTCTCTCTGCGAGCCCCGGGCCTTGCGGCTGAAATCGCGTCAGCGGCCGCGACCAGGAAGGCTTCGACGGTTTCCGGTTCAACGTCCCCGTGGTGCGCTTCCATGCTCCGTATGACGTCACCGGATTCCCTGTACCTCTTCAAGAGGCTTACGCCTATGCTGACGTGGGAACCTTCCATCTCGTGATCTACAGCCTTGCCGATGTCGTGCAAGAGGCCGCCGCGGCGGGCAACCGTGACGTCGCATCCTAACTCACCTGCCATGCTCGCCGCCAAATGAGCCACTTCAACCGAGTGTTTCAGCACATTTTGCCCGTAACTGGTTCTGAACTTAAGTCTCCCCAGAAGCTTTACGACCTCCGGATGCAGCCCGTGTACGCCGAGATTCAAGGCCGCCTGTTCGCCTTCTTGCTTAATCTGATTGTCCACATCTTTTCGGGCCTTCTCCACCATTTCCTCAATTCGCGCCGGATGAATCCGGCCGTCCGAGACTAACCGTTCCAAAGCTAACCTGGCGACTTCTCGGCGGACTGGGTCAAAACCGGATAAGATAACGGCCTCGGGTGTGTCGTCTATGATCAGGTCGATCCCCGTAAGGGTTTCAAGGGCTCGTATGTTGCGTCCTTCGCGACCTATGATGCGCCCTTTCATCTCATCGCTGGGCAGCTCGACTACCGATACTGTGTTCTCGGCCACGTGGTCCGCGGCGCATTTTTGTATAGCCAAGCTAATGACGTTCCTGGCTTTGGCGTCTGCCTGTTCCTTGGCCGCTGCTTCGGCGTCTCTCACGATGCGCGCGGTTTCGTCCTTTAGGGATTCCCGTATCTCAGAGAGGATTCTTTCCTTGGCGTCATCCCTGGATAACTGGGATATCCTTTCTAATTCCTTCATGGCCTCGTCACGGAGAGACTCCAGTGTTTTGCCGCGCTCCAACAAATCCCTTTCCTGCTTGGTAATATTCTCTTCCTTTAGGCCCAATGCCTCTTGGCGCCGATCCAGAGCTTCTTCTTTGTTAACCAACCTGCGTTCGGTGCGCGTGGCTTCCTGTCTGCGTTCGCGCACTTCTTTCTCGATCTCGCCTTTAATCTTCTGGGCGTCATCCCTAGCTTCGATCAAGATTTCACGTTTCTTCGTTTCGACAGCCTTCAAGGATTCGTCGAGAATTCGTTTTGCCTCGGTCTCAGCCGAGCCGATCTTGGCTTCGCCCAAGGCCCGCCTCATGTAGTAGCCCGAGGCAAGGCCGACAATTGCCGTCAGTATTGCAATTCCCCAATGCATAAAGGTCACCTCCTTCTAAGAAGACAAAAAAACCGGATAATCCGGCTAGACTGGTAGAAGTGACCATATGAGGCAAAGACCCGACCTAGGTACTCTTAAGCCTATGTGAGACCCAAGACCAATACTCGTGCGTCGGGTTATCCCCGGACTAAGTGCCAATATTATTATGAAGAGCTCGAGTATATCAGCCGTACCATTGTGTCATCTTCAATTCTCCAGAATAGCCCGTTTACAGCTTCTAGTTGAGAGCGTGCTTTTCTTCGTCTCTCAGGACAGAGTAGATGGCGTCAGTCTCAAACCCCCGGCGCATGAGCCATCGGAACAGCCGCTCTCGTTCCTGGTCTTTCAAAGATCCGCATCTACGTCCATTCAGATACTTAGAAGCGGCACGGCGTGCCAAGTCTCCTTCGTAGAGATCTTTGTATGCCTCCGTCGCTTCTTCTTCGGCGAGGTCCTTATCGAACCCCTTCTTCACTAGATCGTAGACCGCCCGTCGCTTTCCTACGGGACAGTCTCCCAGCATGTACTTTAGTACTTCCTTAACATAACTTCTATCGTCTACATAGCCCCAAGAGGAGAGCTGTCCTAGACACTTTTCGCTCTCCTCCGGGTTACAGCCCTTCTTAAGGAGCAGATTCCTCATCTGGCCAGACGTCATTCTGCGCCTTGCCAGGGCTCTAAGCGCGACATCCATGGGGCGGACAGGTCGTCCACCGGCCTTAGCCACTAGGCCTCGTCGTCCGGAGCTTGATCTGACGCACCTTCAGACTTGGCAGATCCCATTGCGAGGCAAGCTCTTACCTTGTCTTCGATTTCTTGGCTGACTTTCGGGTTTTCCTTTAGGAAAGTCCGGGCCGTTTCTTTGCCTTGGCCCAGCCTAACATCACCATATGAGTACCAAGTGCCGGTCCGTGTGACTACGCCTTGAGCTACACCCACGTCGAGAAGCGAAGCTTCTTTGGAGATCCCTTCTCCGAAAATGATGTCAACTTCCGCCTGTTTGAAAGGCGGCGCCACCTTGTTCTTCACTATCTTCACTCGGGTTCTGGCCCCAATGGTGTCCTGACCCTGTTTCAGGTTCTCGATCCTTCTGACTTCCATCCGGACTGAAGAGTAGAACTTAAGCGCCCTTCCGCCCGGAGTTGTCTCGGGGTTACCAAACATGATCCCGATTTTCTCACGGATCTGATTGATGAAAATCGTGGTACATTTGGATCTGGATATAATTCCGGTCAGCTTCCTTAGGGCTTGGGACATCAGCCTGGCTTGCAGACCTACGTGAGAGTCACCCATTTCGCCTTCAATCTCGGCTCGCGGCGCTAAAGCGGCCACCGAGTCAATCACGATGCAGTCAATAGCCCCGCTCCTTATGAGAGCGTCCACTATCTCCAGCGCTTGTTCTCCAGTATCAGGCTGGGAAATTAGAAGGTTGTCTATGTCTACTCCGATTCTCTTGGCGTACGCGGGATCAAGGGCGTGCTCGGCGTCTATGTAAGCCGAAATTCCGCCCAGTTTCTGTGCCTCGGCGATAATGTGAAGGGCCACTGTGGTCTTGCCCGAACCCTCCGGCCCATAAAGCTCAACTACTCTACCGCGAGGCAGTCCGCCTACCCCCAAAGCGATATCAACCGCCAGGGCACCTGTTGGGATGACATCTGTTGTCATCGTCTGTGAGGCTTCACCCAAACGCATAATCGAGCCTTTCCCGAACTGCTTAGTTATCTGAGCAACAGCAAGTTCGAGAGCTTTATCTTTCTCTAGCATTCGCTCTACCTCCGTAAACACCTGCGCTATCCTGGCAGCGCCTTCCTAAATGAAAGTATAACATCCAGCCCATAAAGCCACAACCGACCAGGTTTAAGCTCCCGGCGCGAAACATCCTTGTGCGATTGGACGGGTTCTCTAGCTCCTAACTCTTGCGGTTCCCCCTTGCGGCCTGGGACTTTAGGTATCTCCATAGCATGGCCAACGCGTTTTGCGCGGCCCGCTCCTTTATCGCGTTTCTGGTCCCTGTCAGCAGCTGTCTATCGACGATGCTCCCCTGGCGGTGGGTCAAGGCAGTATACACGGTACCTACCGGCGCGTCGGCCGTGCCCCCTCCGGGTCCCGCGAATCCCGTGGTAGCCAAGCCAATTTTGGCTCCCGACAAGGCCCGCGCGCTTTTTGCCATGGCCTCGGCCACATCGGGGTTAACCGCGTCCTCCCGCCGTACGGCTTCCTCCGGCACTCCCAAGGTCGAGACCTTAACGGCAGGGCTGTAAGCGACAACTCCCATTTTCAAATTGGCTGAAACCCCCGGCACACCGGTGAGACGATTTAGTATGAGACCCCCCGTGATAGACTCTGCCACTCCGAGGGTGAGGCCGGTTTTCTTTAGGAGCCCAACGCACACTCCCTCGAGCGTATCCTCGGTTGTTCCGTAGATGTAGTCGTCAAGGCGTTCTCGCACCTTCTGTTCCATGGATAGCACCATGGCTTGAGATTCTTTGGGGTCGTGGCCTCTCGCTGCCACACGCAATCGTACTTCGCCTAGTCCGGCGTAAGGAGCCAACGATGGGTTCACGCTTTCCATGAGGTCGCCAACTGTTTCCTGAACCTGACCCTCCCCTATGCCGACTAGACGCAGGTCCTTGCACGTGAGGGGTATTAAGCCCGGGAAGGACTCTTTTATGAGGGGCATTACGTAGTCTTCGAACATGGGCATCATTTCCCGTGGCGGACCCGGCAACAACGCGGCCAGTTTTCCCCCTGCCACAATGGCTTGGCCGGGAGCGGTGCCGTTTAGATTGGACAAGAACCGGCCGTCTTCTATGATCATGGCTTGCTTGCGATCGGTTTCCCTAGGTTCCCGTCCGCGTTTTCGAAACCAGGACGCGGTCATGTCCCAGGCATCCTGAGAGAAAACCAGCCTAAGGCCCATGGCCTCCGCCAGACACTTAGCCGTTACGTCATCCGCTGTGGGACCGAGACCACCCGTGGCGATAACAATGTCGGCGCGCCCCAGAGCCTCTCGAAAAGAGGCGGTGAGCCGCGCCGGATTGTCGCCTACCGTTACTCTACGGTAAACATCTACGCCTGCGTCCCTTAGTTTTCCTGAAAGGTACTGAGCGTTAGTATCGGCTATTTCACCCAATAGAAGCTCAGTGCCAACCGATAATACTTCGGCCTGCACCCTAACACCTCCGGGCGTTACGCTTCGACCCGGCTTCGAACTTTTCCTCTGTTAGAGGGCAGTTTGCGCCATCTCCACATGACCCCTTGAGACGCTCCCAGAAGCGAACGAAGATTATCTCCGCTAATAGTCTCCTTGGCCACCAGGTCTTCCGCTACCCGTCTCAGCACTTTCTCGTAGCGCCTTATGATGGGAAGTGTCCTGGCCTCGGCCGCTTTCAGGATCCCTCTGGTCGTCTTGGCCAGAAGGTCAGGGCCCGCGGTATCTCGGTCTACTACTCCCAGAGGAGACATCCCGTAGGACACGATGCTTTTTGCCATCTCTAAAGCTTTTTGGAAGTCGTTGGACGCTCCGGTGCTTCTGGAGCCCAGGACCACGTCTTCCGCCAAGGCTCCGGCAAGGAGAATATCGATTTCTTCCTCCAGCGTCTCCCTTGGGTAGATGTACCGGTCATCTTGGGGCGATTGCCTGACGTAGCCAAGGGCATTGCCCCTAGGCGAGACAGTGACCTGGGCCACCGAACCGGGCCTTACTTTTTCTGCCACGATAGCGTGCCCGGCTTCGTGAAATGCTACTCGGTTGATCTCCAATACTGACGGCCGGCGCAGAAGCTTTTCGCCCAGGACGACTTTATCCAGCGCGTCTCGCAATTCCCCGGCCCCCACTTTGGTTGCCCGCCTGCGCAAAGCCAAGATGGCAGCCTCGTTGCACAGGCTTTCCAAGTGAGCTCCCGAAAGGCCGAAGGTCTCTTTGGCTACGGCCTCCAGGTCTATGTCTTGGTCCAGAGGCTTGTTGCGAAGGTGCATCTTCAAAATCTCCAAACGCCCCTCTTTGTCGGGCAGGTCTACTTTGACCATGCGGTCGAACCTTCCCGGCCGCTGGATCGCCTGATCCAATAGGTCGGGACGGTTGGTCGCGCCGACTACGAGGATTCTTACGTCATCGTCTATTGAAAGGCCGTCCATCTCCACCAGCAGCTGGTTTAGAGTCTGGTCATATTCCAGGTGGCCTACCTGAGAGCCACGTTTTCCGGCCAGAACTTCAATTTCGTCGATGAAGATGATAGCCCCGGTTTTCTTGCTCTCCCCGGCTAGCTTGCGCGCCCTCTGAAACAGCTCCCGGACCCTCTGCGCGCCTAAACCCGCGTATACTTCGATGAACTCGGAGCCGGACGCCGACAGAAAGACCGAGTCCGTGTAGTTTGCCGCTGCCTTGGCCAGGAGCGTTTTGCCGGTTCCCGGAGGTCCGCTTAGGAGAATGCCCCTGAGGGGGCGAATCCCCAGTTGTTTGGCGTGATCCAGGTCCTTCAAGAATTCTAGCGCCTCAACCAGTTCGCGTTTGGCTACCGCTTGTCCGCCTACATCGTGAAATGTAACCTTGGGACGGTCGCTTACGACCGCGCCGGCTTTCCGTCGGCCAAAGTCCTTTAGTCCGCCTCTCTGTGTCATCAGAAAGTACAGGAGGACCCCCACAAGAAGCGCAGGAAGTATGTTAACGCCGCGAAAGACCAGGAAAACCAGGCCTCCGGCTATGAAGCCCGCGATGTACTCTAGTTTCATGGCTTAACCTCCTGCCTTTAGACCTGTTCTGTTCAAGACCGCGTAAAGATAGTTCCCTTCATCAACCATTTGTACATAGATGTGACTCTCGTCTAACACGATCTTGAAATCCAAAAGTCCTTTCTCTAGGAGCCTATCCCGGCATGACTCGATCATGTTCCCGAAGTTGCCCCGAACCGAAGCTTCCTCAAGATAGTAGTGGATCGACAAATAAGCGTCTTCCAAGGCCTGGGTCCGGGCGTCCTTCACGTCGATTCGGTAGTTGCCGCCGAGGCGATCTTTGACGATATTGTCCACAGCAACGTAGGACGTAGCGAAATCCTCTACCTTGTCGAACTCGATTTCCAGTACGTCCACGCCTTGTTCTCGCTTCACGGTCACGCTCTTGACCGTGTCTTCCAGCATGAGGGACCGCTCAAGAGGGTCCTTCACTCCGAATTTGTCATATATGATGTAGCCCAGGCTCAGGATGACCAGAGTCAAGATTGCCGAAAGAGCCACGGACTCCCATCTGAAGCCCTTCTTGGCCATGAGCATTCCTCTTCCTAAGTACTTGATTTAGCTTGCAGGTTGACATAAGTATAGCAGGACAAAGCGGGCACTTCGAAGGAAATGGGTGGCAAGGTTGGCGAGTAATTGCGGTCGTAGCAGGCAATATGCTTGAAGCGGTCCGCTATATCTTCGGTTACAGCCGCTTTGCGGCCATGGCTTCTAGAATGATGGCCCCGGTGAGGCAGCCCAAAATCCCGCTCTAACCTGAATTGGGCTGACAGACCGGAGCCTCCAACATGTGCCGGACTCGCCTTTTGCCCAGGACTATCCTGACTTCTAGGCATCCTCTCGGACGATCTGTGCGTCTAACGGGTCAAATAGTCTGCGATCCCTTGGGAAATCCCCTTGGCCGCCTGGTCTAAGAACCAGTTTTGCTTTAGCAGGTTGACATCGTTCCGGTTGGTCATGAAACCGACCTCTACTAGGGCGGCGGGCATGTACGTGTGGTTTAGAACGTAATACGGGCCCACCTGTGTATCGATGTACTTTAGACCCGTGGCCTGGGCCGTGCGCCGGGCTATCCCTGCGGCCAAAGCCGAAGAGCTCGACGAACCTCCTCTGTAGAAACCCATGATTCCCGATACGTTTGGATCCTTGGGATAAGCGTTTATATGTACGCTTACAAACACGGAAGCCGCGTTGGAGTTGGCTATTGACACTCGTGCCACAAGCTCGTCTACCCACTGGCCCCAATCCGAGCCCGGACTGTAGTCGCCGTAACGAGTAAGGATCACTTTGGCACCCTGACTCTCAAGGTTGTAGCGCACTTTGGAGGCGATGGAGAGGGTGAAATTCTTCTCTTTGTCGCCCCAAGGAGACAATGCGCCGGGTTCCTGTCCGCCGTGCCCCGGGTCAAGGACGACAGTGGTGCCTCTCAAGGGTCCGGACGCCCTTGACGAGCCTTGCCATCTTGTAAGCGCGTCCCTGGTCACGGGTCCGCAGATGCCGTCCGCCGCGATCCCCGAGGCCGTCTGAAACTCTTTCAGTGCCGACAAGGTTCTTGGGCCGAAGATTCCGTCTGCCGCACCGGGATTGAAACCGGCGTTTTGCAGGCTCGTCTGCAGCGCATGG
>DAIRWA010000018.1:12337-15277 GCA_036802545.1 Bacillota bacterium
CCCCTCTATCCCCTATTCGAAGGAGTGGAGCAGCGTAAGAGCGAATAGGTAGGAGGATTAGCGCTAGCAGGAGGACAGTGACTAAGAGTGGCAATCTAGATAGCTTAGCCCAAGATGTGGAAGAACCTATCATTGTTGGATTGCACCTTCTTCCTTTACATAAGGTGGTATACCAAATGTACTAGAGTCGGACGAAGGAATCACCCCTCTATGCTGGGCGTTAGCGTCGAGTTGGACAAGATGAGGCTAAGTTGCCTCCCGTATAATGCACGGATCTCAGTTTTGTGGCCTAATCCCAGAAATCTCCTAGTTGGCCAAAGGAGGGAGTGAACCGCAACTATGAAGAAAACCGCCAGAGAAGTGGCATTAAGCCTGCGCGACGATCCAAGGTTTCTCTCGGGGATCACCGCATGGCATCATATTCCTGCGTCGGAAGGCGACTACCGGCCGTTGCCCGATGGTATCCATCCCTCGCTTGTATCCGCTCTTGGGGCCAAAGGAATCCAGCGGTTGTACAGTCATCAGCGAGAAGCCCATGACGCGCTTCTAACAGGCAGCAGTGTCTGTGTGGTCACGCCAACATCTTCCGGCAAGACTCTCTGCTACAACTTGCCGGTTCTGGACGCCGTGCTGAAGGACCCGGAAAGTCGCGCCATGTACATTTTCCCTACCAAAGCTTTGGCCCAGGACCAGCTCGCCGAGATGTCCGAACTGGCTTTGAAAGGCGATTTCACTTTGCGCAGTTACACCTTCGACGGGGACACTCCGTCTCAGAAGAGACGGCTGGCAAAAGACGTGGGACAGGTGATCATTACAAACCCTGACATGCTTCATCAAGCCATCCTTCCCCATCATCCGACGTGGGTCAAACTGTTTTCCGGCCTAAAGTTTGTAGTCATCGACGAGATGCACGGCTACAGGGGCGTCTTCGGGAGCCATGTGGCCAATGTCCTGAGAAGGCTCAAAAGGATAGCGGCGTTTTATGGGTCGTACCCCCAGTTTATTTTGGCGTCGGCGACCATCGCTAATCCTGAGGAACTGGCCTCAACACTCATCCAAGACGAGGTGGCGTTGATCCATAAGAACGGCGCTCCTACCTCGGAGAAAGAGATGGTCTTCTACAATCCGCCGGCGCTCACCCCTGATGGGTCTGTGCGAGCCCCGGTAATCGATACGGCCGCCAAGATCGCCTCCCGGTTCATCGCCGCCGATGTCCAGACCATCGTGTTTGCCAAATCGCGGGTCTCGGTAGAGCTCTTGGTGCAATATCTCCGGGGTTCCTACAAAGAGAGGATGGAAAAGGACAGAATTCAAGGCTATCGGGGAGGCTATTTGCCCAAGGAAAGGCGGGCGATAGAGCGTGGGCTTCGCGAGGGCAAGATCGTGGGCGTCGCGACTACCAACGCTCTAGAGCTGGGCATAGACATAGGCAATCTTGAGTGTGCGGTGCTGGCGGGATACCCGGGCACCATCGCCAGTACGTGGCAGCAGGCCGGAAGGGCGGGAAGGCGAAGCGGCGGGTCCGTCTCCATATTGGTGGGCGGCGCGGGGCCTTTGGACCAGTTCATAGTCAACAACCCGGATTACTTCTTCGAAGAAGGCGCCGAATACGGGTTGGTGAATCCAGAGAACCCGTACATCTTCGGAGAACACATCAAATGCGCCGCTTACGAGCTTCCGTTCAAGGACGAGTCCGATGGAGTCACGCTTTTTGCGGGGCAAGACGTTACCCCAGTCATGGAACGGCTGAAGGACCAAGGGATCCTATATAGGTCCCAGAACAGGTGGAACTGGTCGGCCGACTCTTTTCCAGCGGCGGGGATTAGCCTGAGGTCGGCTTCGGCCGAGAATTTTGTAGTCATAGATGCCGGTGGAGGACGCAGGGAAGTCATAGGCGAGGTCGATTGGGCTTCCGCGCCCCTTTTGATCCACGATGAGGCCATTTACCTGCACGGCGGCCAGCAGTACCACGTGATGCATCTGGACTACCCCGCAAAGAAAGCTTACGTTAAGAAGGTGAACGTGGACTATTACACCGACGCCAATCTCGCCGTGGGGATAAAGGTAACCACGGTGGACAAGAGTGACCCGGAAGCGCGCTTGAACCCGAGATTTGGCGAACTCTCGGTCACGGCTTTGGCCACTATCTTCAAGAAGATTAAGATATATACCCACGAAAACGTGGGCTCTGGGGAGATAGCTCTTCCCGAGATGAACATGCATACTCAGGGAACATGGTTTAGTCTCCCTGAAGAGATTACCGAGTCGCTGGATCCTAGGCTTGTCGGCGGGGCTTTGTCGGGGCTGGCAAACGTGCTCTTGAACATAGCGCCTCTGTTCCTGATGAGCGACAAGCGGGACTTAGGGGTATCGGTAGAAGTCAGGTCTCCCCTTGACGGCCTGCCTACCGTCTACCTTTACGATTCTTACCCCGGCGGAGTAGGGCTTGCCGAGCGTGTACACCGGCTGCTCCCCGATATGTTGAACGCTTCAGCCGAGCTAATCAGCTCATGTTCGTGTCTGGATGGGTGTCCGGGATGTGTCGGCCCCGCGGGCGAAGCCGGGGAAGGCGCTAAGGAATTGTGTCTTTCCATCCTCCGAAGAGCCGGGTTTGACGGTGGTGGCAACGTCAGTGGCTGATAAAGGCCTGATAGAACGGTTGAGGGCAATGGTGCGCGAGATAGAAGAGAGATGCCCGGAACCTAGATGGGGAACTTTGGATGTTGCGGAAAAGCCTGCGCCGAAACGCGCCAGGGCCATTCCCCACCCTGAACCTGAATGGATCACGATGGAAGAGACGCCCGAGTACAGAGAGATATCCGTCCTGTATAAGATGGGGACGGTCCCTTGGCTGGAACCCTGCCTCCCCGATTCTCTCCAGGGCTTGAGATCCCTGGAGGCGTGCTTGGAGGGTTAATTATAATGAGCAATTTGATTTGG
>DAIRWA010000019.1:0-15260 GCA_036802545.1 Bacillota bacterium
ATCACGATGGTCGTCGGAATGTTGTGAAGCACATTGTAGATCTCGGTAATGAGCGCGTCCAGCTGCCTGACGTAGCCCCACAAAGCCCCGAACGCGATCCCGAAGCCTACTTCCCATACTCCCACTATCAAGGCGATTAAAAGCGATGTCCTGGTACCGCTCCAGATCATGGCCCAAAGATCTTGGCCGATTGAATTCGTGCCGAACCAGTACTCGGCGTTGGGCTTTTGGTTCATAAGCTGGCGGCCTGTGGCCGGATCGAGGTAGACCCTAACCGCCTCTCTCTGGTTTGGAAGATGAGGTTGTATGAACGTGAAAACCAGCAGAAACAGCATCGCGCAAAGCATGATGACCGCGGTCTTATTTTTCAGGAACATCCTGACGGTGGAACGCCAGTAGGAATAGTCGGAATAACCTGTGCGTTCACCCGCTTGCTCATCAAACTCCGCGAATTCGAACATGGACTGGTCCTCGATGGCTTGGACTGTCTTTTCTTCTCTGGCGGTCACTACCTTGCACCCCCTCGCCTGGCAAGTTTAATGCGGGGATCAAAGATGGCCATGGCGATGTCACCCAAGAACAAGCCGACTATCCCCAAAGTTGAAAAAATGAGCACCAGCGCCTGAACTAGCGTGTTATCCTGGCGCCCGATAGCGTCTACCAATAGTCCGCCCATACCCGGGATTGAATACAGGGATTCGATGTAGATCGACCCGGAGATTGTGAACAAAACGGAGTCGGGCAGATATTGAGCCATGGGCACAAAAGCGTTCCTCATGACGTGCTTCACCATAATGGCAGCTCCCGACATCCCCTTAGCTCGCGCGAGTCGAATGTAGTCCTTATTCAGTTCATCCACCATGTAACGACGCATCCACATGGCATAACCCGCGATTCCGCCCAGGGACATGGATATGGCAGGCAAGATCCAGCTTAAGGGGTTTTGGCGATTGAACAACATAGGCAACTTAAGTCGTTTAGACATATAAAGCTGAATGAGAATCAGGTACACCGCAGCCGGTACGGCGTTTATGAACACGATATATCCGGTGAAGATCCGATCAGGCCATCTTCCTTTGAAGCGGGCCTGAGAGACCCCCATGGCCAATCCCGCCGTCAACGAAACAACCATTGCGATGAGGCCAAAGCGTAAAGAAAAAGGGATCTTGGACTTCAAAATGGTGGTGATCGCCACTTTTGGTCGATAGACGATGGACTGTCCCAGATCCCCCTTCAAGAGCTTTGAGTAGAAGTTTCTTAGCTGCACATACCAGGGGTCGAGGAGCCCCAGGCTCCTAAGTATGTTCTCTCGCTGGTCCGGCTCTAATTTATCGTAGTTTTCCTCAAAGTATCCCTCAACCGGAAGCATCCGCATAAGCAAGAACACGACAGTTATCACGATCAACACGGTCACGGCTGATTGCCATAACCGCCTTATGGTATATCTCAGCATGATCCGCATGGCACCTCGCATCCCATTGAGCGCAGCCTGATACCTAAGAGAAGACCGCCATTAAGGCGGCCTTCTCCTTTGGTCTACACCCGATTCTACTTAGCTTGCGCGGCCAAAGCCGCGGCACGATCGGCTTCCCACTTGTCCCGGGCCACCTTGTACTCTTCCATATTCATGGCCTTTTCCATGATGACCTGGCCCTTCCACTTGTAGCTGTCGCTTCCGAACGGAGCGTAAGGAGCGGTAAAGGGCTCGACCTTGCTCGCCGAGTATCCGCCGCCGCCCACTCCGTAAGGAATTATCATGGCTTCCTCGATAAGCCACGCTTCAGCAGCGGCGAACAACTCGAAACGCTTCTCCAAATCGACGACTTCGGCCTTAGCGGCGTCAACCATGTTTTGATAGTGGCTTAGTCCGTTCTGGTCAGTGTACCCTTCAGCCTTTTCCGGCCAGTTGTAGTTCATCTCAGCCGGGGGATAGAAGGGATCCGAGAAGGTCTCGGGGTCAGCGTAGTCGGGTCCCCAGTTGCATTCCTGGAACGCGTAGTTACCGGCCCTTCTCGTAACGCTCAGAAAGTTGGTGCTCGGGAATCCGACAGGAATAACGTCGATGTAATCGGTGCCCAAGAGGCCTTCCAACTGTTGCTCGACCACGACGCACCTGTTGGTCCACTCAGCCATGGAGGCGTTGTAGGGCATGTATACTTTCACAGGGAAAGTCGCCTTGCCCGCAAGCTCGGCCTTGGCGAGATCACGGTACTTCGTGGCCTCTGCGGCGTTGAAGCTATCCGTATTTGTGAACTTCGACAGCGGTTCGTAATCCACAAAGTCCTTGCCGGCAAAAGAGCAGAAGGCTTTGGGAGTGACCGTGTTATGGATACGAGACTGCGGATCGAAGGGTTCTGCTGTCATCATGGCCGCTTCCCGATCCAACGCATGGAACAGGGACTTGCGGAAGTTCTTGTTGTTGACTACCACTTTCCAGTTCTCGGGCTCATACTCGTCGTCATAGTGCGGATCGAAGTTGAATGCGTAGAAGTAGCTGTATGTGCTAGTCATGTTTGGCCTGACCAGATCCTTGCGCTCAGGATCGTTCAGCCAGTCGTTAAGAATGGTGCTCGATATGCCGGTGCCGCTGATTTCTCCCTGGAGGAACAGATCGGGAGCGAGCGTGCCGGCCTCTTTGTTGTAGCGGTAGTTCAGCTGCTTAATGTGAATGTTGTCGGAATCCCAATAGGACTCGTTCTTGACCATGATCCTGTAGTCTTGGTGCTCCCACTCGGAAATACGGTAAGCGCCGCAATACAGAATCTTGGTGTGATCGGTTCCGTAGCTGTCGCCGACTTCGGCCAAGAACTGGCCGTTAGTTGGCATGAATGACACATAGCACAACATGGTAAGGAAATAGGGGATGGGGCGGTTTAGGGTGTACTCAAGCGTGTACGTGTCGAGGGCTTTGATCCCTACTTGCTCCCAGTCTGTAATCTCGCCGTCGTAATAGGCTTTGCCGTTCTTAACGGCCTCGTAAACGATATTAGCGTTAGCGGAGCCAACCTCCGGGTTAAAACCATACTTGTGGGCGTCGACCCAGTCTTGGGCCACGACCTCGGCATATTCCTCGCCTTCGTATGTAACCCACTTGGCGCCTTCTCTTATCTTGAACGTCCAAACCAGACCGTCGTCACTCACCGTCCAGCTCTCGGCGAGAGCAGGCTGAATAATACCCAGATTGTTGTGTTCGACCAGCCCGTCAATGCAGTTGGCCAGAATACTAAACTCCGCCGTGGTGCTGGTCACCAGATTGTTGAGGCCCGTTACCTCACCCGAATAGACCGTGTCGTAGTCAGCCGACGGCCTCAACTTGCTGACGGGAGGCGGCTCTTCCTTCGGACCGCAGGCGCCAAAGCCAACTGCCATTATCAGAAGCATCATCACAGCCACGAGTCTCTTCATGTTTATCCTCCTTGTTCCTTTAGTAACGGGGCAAAAATGAGGGGACGATATCAGGCGCATGTCACTACTGTAAGGAATCACCTCCGTCAATCGTCACCTAGACGCCGACAAACCGGAAAATCTACGTTTATGAGACAAACATGAGCGGCTATCTCACCGCAACAAGATTTAACGGCTATTGTCCGAATTCCTGTTTCAACACTGACTTTTGCGGCTAAGCGGCCACACGCTACTATTCTCTTAGTTGAGGGTTCCGTGAGAGTTCGCTCATCGGTGATGAGCAGGGCGATGTCGACCGGACCATTTGCGCGGATTGCATCATTGAGTACATAATCAATGCAGCAACGCGGGGAGGAGAAGATATCTTTTGTCGTACCTTGACTCCTTCATGAACGGGCTTCTGCTTTCAGCGATAGCGTGCTGTTTGTCTTCGGCCATCGCTGTATTGGGGTTTAGACGGACTTACCATCTCTCTATACTGCTTTGCGCGTTCGCGGCCATTTACCTTTTGGCCGCTTGGATCATATACACCAAGAAGAATCCCGTCCTACCTCACAAGAGACAGGCAACCACGGGAGACTCGGCAGAAAGCGGTGACACGGGACCAGTTCCGGAACTCATAGAGAAGTCCCAACAAGAGAGCCGGGTAGGGTCGTTTCTGAAAAACCCTATCCCGGCTCTCTTGTGGTCGGCCCTGCAGCTGGCCGCCCTAATTGCCATCCTGTACAGCGTTTTTGACATCGGCGCCGTCTATTACGGCTAAGAGGGAAAAGGCCATTAGCCGCTACATTCCGCTTACATCATCGCCTCGTACTGAGTTAGCTCGGCGGTATTTCCCATGACAAAGTGCCCCTTCCTAATCTCCACGAATCTCGGTTTGTCCTGAGAATAATCATGGCTTCTCGGATCGTAAACCATGACTCTCTTTTCCCTCTCAACCCTGGGGTCAGGAGTAGGTATCGCCGATAGGAGAGACCTGGTATAAGGGTGGAGCGGATATTTGAACAACTCTTCGGTTTCGGCCAGTTCGACGATTTCGCCTCTATGGATTACCGCGACCCGGTCAGCGATGAAACGCACCACAGAAAGATCGTGGGATATGAACATGTACGTCAGACCTTTATCCTTCTGCAACGACGACATGAGGTTAAGGACTTGCGCCCTGATTGACACGTCCAAGGACGATATGGGTTCGTCGGCGATTATAAATTCGGGCTCCATGATAAGCGCCCTGGCAACACCTATGCGCTGACGCTGCCCCCCGGAAAACTCGTGAGGAAATCTGGACGCGAACTCCGGAAGAAGGCCCACTTCAAGAAGGGCTTTCTCTACCTTAGCCACGCGGTCTGCCTCATCCTTGTAGTTCTTGGTGTTGTAGAGGCCTTCGGAGACAATGTAGTCTACCTTGGCCCTCTCGTTTAGGGAAGCCATGGGATCCTGGAAAATCATCTGGATCTTCTGAGTCACCATGCGGTCGCGCTCTTTAGGAATCTCGCCGTTAATCTTTTCTCCGCGGAATCTAATCACGCCGTCGGCGGTTTCGTTAATCCTGATTATGGCCCTGCCGATTGTGGTCTTGCCGGATCCTGTCTCTCCGACCAGGCCGAACGTCTCACCCTTGTAAACCTCAAAGGATACGTCTTTGACCGCGACGAATGGATGACGCCCGCGGATTTTAAACTCGACCCTGAGGTCCTTGACATCTAGGAGTACTTCCCTGGCACCGTTTGTCATTGCGCATCCCTCTTGTATTTCGCTCGCATGGCCTTGATTGCCTCTGGCGGTTCAATAGGAGTCGCGCGAGGATCTAGTAGCCACGTTCGGGCATAGTGTGTGGGAGTAACCTTATAGTAGGGAGGCCGCTCCATGAAGTCGATAGCCAAGGCGTTTGGATTGCGAGGCGCAAAGGCATCTCCCTTAATATCCGCGAACAGACTCGGCGGCGTGCCCCTGATCGAATACAAGGGCTGGCCCTTTATGCCCAACTGGGGCAGAGATGACAAGAGGGCCCAAGTATACGGATGGCGTGGGTCGTAAAACACTTCTTCGGCGCTTCCGTATTCGACGACGTCTCCCGCGTACATAACGGCGACGGTGTCGGCTACGTTTGCTACGACACCCAGATCGTGTGTGATGTAAATAATGGTGAGTCCCAACTGCTCTTGCAGCCGTTTGACTAGATCCAATATCTGAGCCTGAATGGTCACGTCAAGGGCGGTAGTGGGCTCATCGCATATGAGTATTTTGGGGTTGCAGGCGACGGCGATGGCAATCACCACTCGCTGCCTCATTCCGCCGGAAAACTCGTGTGGGTACTGGCGGTAACGCATCTCCGGGTCGTTTATCCCGACCTGGTCGAGTATTTCATATGTTCGACTCTTGGCATCGTCCCCCCGGAGCCCTTCGTGCAATCCGAGGACTTCACTAATCTGACTGCCCACCGTTCTGAGTGGGTTCAGCGAAGTCATCGGGTCCTGGAAAACCATGGCGATCTTCTTGCCTCGGATCCTAAGCCACTCTTTCTCAGTCGTAAACTTGGCTAAGTCCTGGCCCTCGAACATTATCGACCCCGAATCGACCCAGCCGTTGGCATCGAGCATGCCCAAAAAACACTTGGTGAACACACTCTTTCCCGCACCCGATTCGCCCACGATGGCAAGGCTTTCACCCTCACGCAAATCCAGGGATACCCCGCGGAGCGCGGTAAGCACCTGTCCGCGGAGACCGAACTTAACGACTAGATCCTCTACTCTAAGGATCGTCTCTGAAGTACGTCCACTATCAGACAAATGTACAGCCCTCCTTATCTTCTATGATTGCGGGGATCAGACGCGTCCGCGAAAGCGTTGCCCAGCGCGTAGAAGGAAACGGTGATGATAGACACTACAATTACCGGGAAAAACAACTGATACCGTTGGGCCGGAACCAGCATGACCAAGCGGCCCTCGTTGATGAGGTTGCCAAGGGACGGTATGGAGACGGGCAGTCCCAATCCGATGTACGTCAAAAACACTTCCGAACCGATAGCATCGGGAATGCACAAGGCAGTTTGGAGCATAATCACCGAGACTAGTTGCGGCATTATGTTCTTTACCACGATGCGCAAGGCGGGTGTGCCCAGGCATCGTGACGCCAGATTATACTCACGGTCCCGATAGATGAGAATCTGGTTTCTAATGTACTTGGCCATACGTATCCATCCTGTCAGACACATAACGAAAATCATCGTGAATAAACTGGGACGCATGATGAACGTGATCAGCATGCGAAGCACGGTGTAGGGTATGTTGTCAAACAGGTTGTAAATCTCGGTAAACAGTTTATCCCACTTGCGAGCGTACCCCCAGATCGAGCCGAGGGTAATACCGACGACGTTAGTGATTAGCGCCACACACAACCCAATAAACAGAGAGGTCCGCGTACCGCTCCATATCCGGCTCCAAAGATCCTGACCGATATTGTTGGTGCCAAACCAAAACTTAGCATTGGGTTTGACATTGCGGTAATGGATACCGGTCTCAGGATCCTGATAGATGGTATTGGGGTGCAGCTGGTTTGGAAGATAAGGTTGAACGAAAGTAAACACAAGAAGCGCAGCCAGAAAAACGAGGAGAAATACAGACACCTTATTGCTCAAGAACAGCCGCAAAGTACTTCCCCAATATGAGTAGTTTGAATATCCCGCCTTCTCCGCGGCCTCCGTATCAAACTCGGCCGGCCTAAAGAGTTCGTCCGAGTATGAAGACACTCTTTCCGCTTCCTCCTCGGATAGGGCAAGAAAACCGTCGGATAGCTGCTGGAACTTGTCTTGTCTAGAGCTCCCCATTATCGAACGCCTCCTTCCTTAACCAGCTTGATTCTTGGATCGACTACCATCATGAGCAAGTCGCCCAAGAGCATGCCCGTTACACTGAGTGCGGAGTACAAGAGCACCATAGCCTGTACCAGGGTATTGTCCTGGCGCTGGATGGCCGTTATGAGGAGGCCGCCCATTCCGGGGATGGAGTAGAGGGACTCTATGTACAGCGATCCGGATATCGTAAACAGTAGAGAGGTGGGCAGCGACTGAGACATGGGTATGAAAGCGTTGCGCAGTATGTGCCTAAACGCGACTTGCCTGCTGCTCATGCCTTTAGCCATGGCGAGTCGGATGTAGTCCTGGTTCAGCTGGTCAACCATATAGCGCCGCATCCACATGGAGTTGGAGGCAATGCCGCCCAAAGACATTGAGACGGTGGGCAAGATCCATGTCACCGGGTTTCTCGCGTCGTACAACATGGGTATCTTGAACAATTGAGTTATATAAAGCTGAATAAATAGGTAATAGACGGCCGCGGGCAGGGCGTTTATCAACAGAATATAGGTATTGCCTAACCTGTCGATGTACTTACCCTTATTAGCGGCCATCAAGACACCCATGGAGAGCCCAATGATAAGGCTTATGGCTAAAGACGCAATACCGAAACGGAAGGAATAGACGGCTTTGGGCCCTATGATCGAGGTGTTTTCCTGGCCTACCCGCAACACGATAGACCTGCCAAGATTACCCCGCAGAGTCTCGCTCCAAAACCTTGCCAGCTGTTTAGGCATTGGGTCCAGAAGACCAAGATTCCTTAAGATCTGCTCTTTAACCGCGTCGCTCATGGTGTCTGAACGTGCGCCGTAGTACGTTTCCACGGGCAGAAGTCTCATTAGCATGAAGACAATTGAGAGAACTATGAACATGGTAATGAGGGCGCGCCCCAGCCGCCCAACCACATATCTGGCCAAGTAGAACCACCTTCTCGCTAAGAATCAGGTTGGAGTTAGCCGTTTTCCAAAAGAGTAGTCGGTGTTCATCGAAGTTGAGCACTTGTCGGGGGGGAACCCCGGCCGGAGTTCCCCCTTCTTCTGCGAGCCAACGGACATAGACCGGGACCGGGCTCTAATAATCCCTACCCTCAGCCTGAGCCTTAGCGATGGCCGCGTTACGTTCGATAGTCCATGCATCCTGCTGTATCATAAATTCCTCAGTGTTCATAGGCTCTTTCATAACCTTCTGGTACTTATAGCGCGAGCCCGACGCACCAAAAGGCGCGAACTGGGACTCAAACGGGTTCATGTACGACGAGACGTAGAAAGTGGCTCCCAAGCGGCCCAAGGGCACCACGAACGCGTTGTCGATCAGCCACGCTTCCGCGTTGGCCAGATCCGTATAGCGCTTCTCGAGGTCCACTACCTCTTCGGCAGCCTTATTTACCATGTCATCGTACTGGACATTCTTCCAGAAACCGCCGTCAAAGCCCTTACGAGCCGTCGGGTCGGTCTCCGATGCCTTTTCTCCGTATCCTTCAGCCATGTAGCAATAACCGTACTTCTGGCCGATGGCGAAAGGATCTGTAAAGGTCTCGGGGTCAGCGTAGTCGGGACCCCAGTAGGACATCATGAAGCAGTAGTTGCCGGCCCGACGCGTGACGTTAAGGAAGTCGGTATTGGGATACCCTTCAATGGTGATGTCAATGTAGTCTTCGCCAAGGTCTCTCTCCAGCTGCTGCTGGTGAACCTGGGCCAACTGGGTCTGGCTGGTCGAACCCGTGTTGTACGGCATGTAGATCTTGACGGGGAAAGTACATCCGGCCGCCTCAAGTTCTTTCATAGCCGTAGCTTTGTACTCCAGGGCCTTATCAAGATTATGCTGGTCCGTATTGGTGATGGCAGCCAAGTCACCTAGTTGCGTATAGTCTTTGCCTGCCGCGGCCACGAATTCCGTGGGGGTAATGCTACGCTGCAGGAAGTTCTCCGGAGTATAGGCGTCGTAGCAGGAAATTCCCGCAATCCTGTCAAGCGCGTAGTAAAAGGACTTGCGGAACGCCAGGTTATTGACGGCGATCATCCAGTTGTCCCTGTCATACTGCTCGGGGAAGTTGGGCCAGTAGTTGAACAGGTAGAAGTAGCTGTAGGATGAGCCGCGCTGGGGACGGATCAATTTCGCCTTCGCAGGGTCGGCCATCCATTCATCCAACTGAGTAGAGGGTATGTCGGCGTAGGTGACCTCTCCACGAAGGAGAAGCTCGGGCGCCAGCGTACCCGCCTCTGCGTTATACTTCCGCTCTATGCGCTCCACGAATATCTTTTCGTCATCCCAATAAGTTGGGTTTCGGGTATCGGTGCGATACGAATCGGCCTCATAGTCGGAACAAAGGAAAGCGCCACAATACAGGAAGTTCTTGGGGTCGGTTCCGAAGTCCTCGCCCTTCTCCTCCAAGTACTTGCCACAGGTGGGATAACCCCAGTTGTATGTAAGCATGGACAGGAAGTAGGGAAGGGGCTTGGTTAGCGTGAACTCTAGGGAATAGTCGCCCACGGCCTTGATCCCAACCTGACTCCAATTAGGCGTAACGCCCTCACGAGTTGTCTCATCGTAGTATTGCTCGGCGCCTACGAAGACGAACATCAGGTCCGCCGTACGGCAGGCATTATTGGCGTCAAGGATGTACTTGGCCGTTGTGACAAAGTCTTCGGCCTTGACGTCCTCACCGTACTCTTGGCCATCCCAAGTCATCCACTTGACGCCCTCGCGGATCTTGAAGATCCACGTAAGGCCATCATCTGACTTGGTCCAGCTCTCGGCAAGACACGGTTGAACCAGACCAAGGTAGTCGTACTCAACTAGGTGATCGATGTAGTTGGCCCAAGTGCCCGCTGCTGAAGGCTGCAGGGGATTCCACTCACTGATCTCGCTGGAATAGACTAGCTTGACGACCTGGTTCTCATTGACGTTGCCGGTTTCGCCGCCGGGATCCGGTTCCACAGTCGGGCCGCCGCAGCCGGCAAACAAGGGTAGCAACATGAAAACTGCGAGCAATAATGCGGCTACTCTCTTCACAATCTCACTCCTCTTTTAACGGGTCTCGAAACGGGCCTGGAGCAAATGCCGAAACAACCGGGTCGAACACGGGACATCACGTCTCTCGATGTCGACTCCAGAATTCGGCGTAACATTCGCCTAGACATCACCCCCGTCTCACGAGTAGGAAGGCCACTTGCAGAGATTACTCGCCGCATGTCTCTTCGCCGAAATACGAAATACCAGTAACCGCCAAAGACCGACGTGGTTCGCCCGGGGGCCCTAACCTTGAGTAGCTGGAAACCCCAACTAGCAGCACCACTTTTTATGCACCTGGTCGATGGTTATACGCACTTCAACGCACTCGAGAGGTTTTCCTGCTATTAAACGGTGAAAATGCCGGATAATCAAACTATTCAGCACCTTCCGTCCAGCTAGACAGCATGGTTGCTAACTTTTCATCAATGAGGAGTAGCAGCGCCTTTCGTAAGCTTCTGTCGCTTTGCTTCGACTCACGGGCGACTCTATTGGTTTGAGAAAGCCCTATTCGCATCCGGCGGGCTGCTGCGGTAGACGAGGCGGCAAGATGACCGGGTCACAAGGTCAGGGACAGTCAAGCTTTCGGCGGCTTAGAAGGGGGTCAGAGTCCCAGTCAATTCTTGGCGTCACAAGAACTTGGCAGTGCTTGGAAGTGCTCGTTAGCAGAGACCTGCGTTGTGATTTGCGCCACTAAGAGCGGAGCATCGCGCTTGGTCGCCGTGATCACAGCGTAAGTCGAACATGCAAGGTTATCAAAGGATTACGCTATAGTACCGAGTTTTCGATAGCATCGACGGTGTGTGGGAGCAAAAACACGGCTGGGCGGTGATAGAAAAACACATTATGGAAGAGACGAAATGGTAAGCGTTGGCACCGCCGCCGCGTTCGCGTTATAGTTCTTACTTACACTTGTAACGTCCTATAATAGTTATTATGTCAACTAGCATGTGTCCTTTTGTCACCCAAATTACCACCAAAGAAGGGTTCTTTCTGCCCCCCTTGAGCGCGCATTCTCTCACGTAGGCCGAGGCTCTGGCCCCCAAGTGCATCAGAGTACATCAGAGTACATCATCTGAGCCACCGGAACATCCAGTTTCTGAGCTCAGTTGATGTGGGCCGCGTCAGGCTCCGCTAATACAAGATTCGAGAAATCGAGACCCCAGATCTGTCCCGCGTGGGCCGCGCCCTCAGGTTTACGATAAGGATCACAATAGTGATCTACTCTGAGTTCCTGTCATCAAGGCCGACCGCCACTTCGGCTTCTATGTCTCGGTAGCGTATTATGCGTGAGGGCTACCTGGGCTCAAAACGACGGCCAACGTGATCGTAGAGATTCGACGTTGCGTACGGCCCCGACCGAGAATTTGACAGGAATGAGGTTGGAAGGTCGCGTTTGAGGGTCACCAAGAGATGGCCGTACGACCCTGCAAAAGATCTTTACTTGGGCCCGCGCCTGATGAAAGTTTTCTTACAGCCCGATCCGCAACCTGTCAAATCTTTTTGCTCAGATCCCTCATTTGCAGCCAACGAACGTTACATAAACCTGATAATCAGGCAGAGAATGCCGTCCCGACTCCGCTTTCCACCTTCCCTTATCCATTTGCTGCCTTCTCGGCCCGATCCTTGTAAAGAAATCTGTACCGATTGAGAAGCACTGAAAAAGATTTTTACATGCCGTGTCAAGAACTTTGACAGATCCGCTCTGGGATAGCCCATGTCAAGTGTTAGCCGGCTAACCCGCAATCGATCTCACCACAAGTACGACTCGATCCGCCCAACGCAGTATCTTTGAGGAGCAGCAAGCCGCTATCTGTTATTCTGGGAGCTGTACTGGGAGCGGCTACGCGCTTGTTACTCTGCGGAAGAAAGATGGACTCATAATGTGCTCCCCGGTGTTACAGGTCGGCGTACTCCCCCATAAGGACGCTGCCGAATGCATCCCCGTGACGGATGAGATAAGATGAGATAACATGATGGCGAATGGAGCGCGTGCAAGAGTGAAGTGATCCGAAAGAAACATGACGCAGAATTCTGCGATGCGCCATGGGCATGCACAAGCGCGTGCAAGAGCAATGGAATATGATGGACGAAGGAAAGACATGGCAAGTGGCGGGAGGACGATTTCGTTGGAGAAACTACTCAGAACGTGCGTTGTCCTACTTGTGGCAGGTGTAATCTTGACCGCCTATTCTGGCGTTAAGGTCAATACTATGACCCGAGAACTTCAGGATCTGAAGAACGGCAGCGCGGATGCAGGCGGTTACCAATGGCAGAGCCTGCAATCGGAGTTGGCGTCCCTTCGCAATGCCCTTCACGATCTCAAGGAGTCCACCGAATGGGTTACGTCGATTGACATAATCATCGGAGAACGGCGAGACGATCTCGTCCCCGTCTTCATAGACTGGCAAGTCAAAGAACTGCCGGAAGATGCCATTGTCACGTTGTACCTTAAGCATGCTGACGATCTCGACTACACGGCCTATGAGGCGTTTAGCACAGGCGGCGGAGGCTATCGAGCCGTCTTGGAACTACCTTATCGGCTTAACCCGGAGGTAAGAATCAGCATCTCCTATACCCATTCGGGTTCAAGACCGGGTAGCAGTGAAGCCATCGCAACGGCGCCGAGACCGGCGGAATACCCGGAGGACCTTTACGACTACTATATCGGCATGTCAGGTGGCGGACAGATCAAGACTACCGAGGCGAGCTCGCTAGACCTGGGCAAAGTAGGAAGCCATGAGGCGAGCCCGTTGTCCTTGGAAGTCCATAATGACGATGGCGACCTGCGCGTGTCCGTCTCAGAAATGCAGGAACTAATAAGGAAATTTCGGCCCATAAAGGCTACTCTCCATATTGTGCCCGTACAGACTGGAGAAAGCGAGATCATAATGCCTTTGGCAGCCGTTGCTACAAAACCGGAGCCGGACGATTTCCGAAGATTCGAGGGGGAAATCAAGGATGCCCCGTCCGCTGTCAGTCACTACGTAGTGGTTCTAGAGTACAGCGACGGTTCGGAGGTCTGGACGGTCGAGAAAGTAGTCCGCTGAAGATGAAGATGGCTGCCACTCGCAGTCTTCCGCGCTGCCGAGCGTGACCGCGCAAAGGTAATATCAATACATGTGGTTAAACGACCGAGCATCGGGATGCCAGCGATGCCAGACACAGACGTTGCTAGACGCAGGTGATGCTAGATGTCGGATGGTGGCGACGTTTGTCGATACACCCTTATGTCTATTTGGTTCTGGTCTCTAGTCGCTCACCAGCGTTATGAGCGTGATTTCAGGAGGGCACATGAAACGGACCGGCATGTGGCTCATACCTATCCCTCTGGTAGTGTATACCTGGTGAGTCGACGTCTGATACAGCCCCATGTCGTACCTCTCTCCCATCGGCGGTAGAAAAACGGGCCCAACGCCGGGGATGCGTACTTGGCCTCCGTGAGAATGCCCGGATATCTGCAAAGAGATGCCTTGGTCTGGTTGGCCTTCATCCGCCAAGTCCGGTTCGTGCGCCAGGAGGACCTTGATTGCCCCGCTTGGAGCGCCCATGATAGCCCGGTCAACATTAGGCGACCCCAAAAGCGCGTCATCCACTCCACAAAGCCAGAGGTTTGGAGCGACTAGGACGCCGCGGTTTATAAGCATAGTAACGGTCGTGAGGTCGGAGGCCGGTGCCCCTCCCTCAAGCCAACGGTCCCAATTCCCGGGCACTCCGTAAGCTTCCTGAAAACCCTTCAAAGGCTGAAGGGCATAGTCAATTTCCTCCATGCTCTCGCCGGGAGACTTGTGGCTCGAATCATCGCTCTGGTCGGTTCTGCTAGTATCCGTGGCTCCGCCGGTGAAGTCTCCAACGATGCAGATGACGTCCGGCTGAAGCTCCGCGAGGCTTTCGGCAGCCCGGCGGACGTGTTCGGTCGGAGTGAGTCCCAGGTGAAGGTCGGAAAGAACCCCTATCGTGAAGCCTTCAAGGTTCTCTGGAAGTGACGGAACTGAAACGGTCACGCGTTCGGTGACCAACAACCTTGGTTCTATCAGGAATGCATCGGCGGCCGCCAACGCGACCAGAAACAATAGGATAAGGATCAGACGAAACACCAAACGGAAACTCAAAATTAAAGGCTCCTCCCCACTCTGCCCGATCCACAGACCCGTCTACAGTTCGGTCCTGTCACCGCTTTCGGCGGCCTCAGCTACTACTGCGTATGCCAACATTCGGCTTCTATCGCCCTCGCTTCTAGTGGCCCCCGCCTGGCAGTATTAGGATGTGAGCGACTATTTCCCGCCCCGCGCTCTAGACCACGCGTGAGGATCCCGCAAGAACTCCCGCACCATAGCGGAATCCTTCGCCGAGAAATGCCCCATCTTCTCCCCCACATCTATGATAGTAGGCCAATCTGTGACCGAATGGCCCTGGACGCCGATAGCGCCTAGGCTCTTCTCGTATTCGTCTGAAAGCCCGTAAGAGGCTAGCACGAACACATGGCCAATCTTTAAACCGGCCGCACGCAGGCCGTTAATGAAATTAACCTTGCTGCCACTGTCGAACATCAGGTCCTCGACAAGGATGATGTGGTCCCCATCTCTCACTTCGCCCTCGATCTGAGCGTTTCGCCCGAAGCCTTTTGCCTGCTTACGGACGTAAAGCATGGGCAGACGCATCTTCTGGCTGAGGAACGCGGCGTAAGGGATGCCGGCGGTCTCCCCTCCCGCGATGCCATCAATTCGCTCCGAAACCGTTTCCTTCACCAGCGTCTCCAGCATGGCGATGGCCTCTTCCCTCTCGTCCACGAAAGAGATGAGGCGGCGGACATCTATGTACACGGGGCTATAAGTCCCTGACGTGAAAACGAAGGGTTCCTCAGGCCTGGCCCCTACGGAACCTATATCAATGAGGATTCGGGCCATTCTCTCCTTGTGCTCTTGCCTGGAATCTAACGTAGCCATACCGGCAACTCCTCCTTATACCGTCTCTCCAGTGTCCCTAACGCCTC
>DAIRWA010000020.1:0-15185 GCA_036802545.1 Bacillota bacterium
ATCTCGACACTGGGCTCACCTCAGCGGGGACTTTCTGCCCACTCCTTTTGGGTAGCGGGGATAATCTCGACGCTGACGCAACTCAGCGGGTGTAGGGATGAGTAGAATGCGCCCGTCGGGGAGCAAGTCGCTCAACATGATCGTCTCGGACGCTGTTGCCACGGCGACAGCTAGGATTCGTCGACGCGAAGCGCTTTCGGAGATCGCTGCATTCCAAAAAAAGTACGGTCTTCGCTCTAAGCCGACCGCTGTTGAAGACGTTCGCGAGATTCGGCTGGCACGAGCTAGGCATCTTGTTCTCGACGAACCGGAGGGGGGAGACAAGCAGTGACGGTTTACATCGACGCCAGCATCCTTCTTCTTCGCTAGGCCCATGCCATCCATGATGGAGCCATGCGCGTAATTCGCCTCATTTTCCTTTAACAACATGGTTAAGATATGTTATAGTCTTTCAAAGCCGATGAGGGGGACATAATCCTGGCAGGAGTCCTAAGAGAGTCGCTGGACGGTGAGAGGCGATGTCAGAATGCCGGGTAGAGCACCCCTGAGGCTCGCGGAGGAACAGGACCGTCAGTCGGGCCGACCATTATAGGCAATTAGCTGTGAGATAGCGCAGTCGATGGCACGGGTACAACCGAAGACATAAACTTAAAGCCTAGGTGAATGGTCTAGACAGTGGTTCTAAGTATACCGCGACGGACGCTCCGTTAAAGGCGGTTTGAGGTGGAAAGCGGCCGGCGAGCCGGCGCGCAGTCCGCAAATCAAGGTGGCACCACGAGAGCAGGTCAATCTCGTCCTTGGAGATGGCCTGCTCCTTATTTATGTGCGGGAGGTTACAGCCATGTTTGACGTAGAGATTCTCAGGAAGGACCGGCCGATGGTCGAAGAGATGCTGAAAAAGAGAGGGGCGGAGGCGCCTCTCGACCGCATACTTTCTTTGGATTCGGACCGGCTGGCGCTGGTGAGGAAAATAAACTCACTGCGTGAAGAGAGAAACCGGATCTCCCAAGAAGTGAAGGGGTGCAAGGACCCGCAAGCCAAGGAGCGGCTAATTGAGTCTAACAGGGCCATCCGCACTGAGGTGTCCGAGGCTGAGACACAGCTGACGGAGATCGAGAAGGAACTGCGCTCGATCGTCCTCTGGGTGCCCAACTTGATAGCGCCCGAAGTCCCGTATGGCCCTGACGAGTCCGGGAACGTCGTGGTGCGTTCGTGGGGCGAGCCGCGCGAGTTTGACTTTCCAGTTAAAGACCACGTGGAGCTCGGGGAGAAGCTGAACATCCTCAGCATGTCTATGGGGGCTAAGACCTGGGGAACCCGGACTTACTACCTTCTGAACGACGCTGTCTTTCTGGAGTTTGCTCTTGTGCGCTATACTCTGGACTTGCTCGCCTCCGAAGGGTTCAAGGCGGTTATCCCCCCGGTGATGGCAAGACCCGATATTTTAGAGGGAACCCGGCATTACCCGTTCTTCAAGGATCAGATCTATCGCATCGAAGGGGAAGAGTTGGGCTTGGTCGGCACTTCCGAAATCCCGCTGGCCGCAATGCACGCCGGAGACATTTTGGATGAGACGGACCTCCCCTTGAAGTACGCGGGCTTCTCTCCGTGCTATCGGACTGAGCTGGGCTCTGGCGGCAGGGACATCAGAGGCCTCATCCGTACCCACCACTTTGACAAGGTGGAAATGTTCGTGTTTGACCGTCCGGAGGACTCGTCCAAGACCCTCGAGTACATGGTATCGCTAGAAGAGCGCATCTATCAGGGGCTCGGTATCCCGCACCGGGTGGTCCTTATGTGCACAGGGGACCTCGGACCTGTAGCGTACAAGAAGTACGACCTCGAGTTCTGGAAACCCGCCGACGAACTCTTTCGTGAGATTACGTCTTGCAGCAACTGCACGGACTTCCAGGCTAGGGGCCTGAATATCAGGTATCGTCCCGCCGCGGGTGGAAAACCCGAGTATGTCCACACCCTAAATGGCACGGCGACCGCGGTCGGCAGGACGCTGGTTGCGATCCTGGAGAACTACCAGAATCCCGACGGTTCTGTGACTGTACCTGAGGTGCTGAGGCAGCACATGCCGGGAGGGCAAGCGCGGATAGGATAGCCAGACAGGGTAGAGCATTGCGGGAAGCCGCGGGTAAGCTAGGAGGGTAGCTCGCCCAAACCGTTTTAGCAGGTCGCGTTTTGTGCGACGCAAGGGATGGGACAATGGCGCGCAGAGGATGACGGCATCTTGTTCTCGCTTTCTGCGAAACGTATGGATAATGGATAGGACGCAAGAAGAATGCGCAAAAAGAGGGTCCCACCACGGGGCCCTCTTTGAAATGTGTACGACCGGCATCCCACCCGATTATGCTGCTACGTCCCTGAATACACTGCTACATCAGATGCCGCAATATCCAACGAACGCACGGGAAGCCAAGAATCGGAATCCGGAATCGGTGTTGGCGCCGTCCGCTTGCCTCCAATTACCTTTCTACAGGTTAAACAACGCGTACTTGGCGATTAGCGGCCCAAACAGGCTTGCGACCAAGCACATCACTGTGATGAGGGTGTTCAAAGACGGGCCTGCGGTGTCTTTGAACGGATCCCCGACGGTATCTCCGACGACCGCAGCTTTGTGTGCCTCAGAACCCTTTCCGCCGTGAGCGCCATCCTCGATGAACTTCTTGGCGTTATCCCACAACCCGCCGGCGTTTGCCATGAACAGCGCGAAGATGATGCCGGTCACAATTGAGCCTGCGAGGAACCCGCCCAGAGCCTCTGTCCCCAGGAGTATCCCCACGGCCAGAGGGGAGAACAGAGCGAGGATTCCCGGGATTATCAACTCTCTTAGGGCTCCCTGAGTAGCGATGTCCACGCAGCGGTTACTGTCCGGCTTGACCTTCCCCTCTATGAGCCCGGGGATTTCGGCGAACTGGCGCCGGATTTCCTCAACCATTTTGAAGGCGTTGCGTCCCACAGAGAGCATTGTCAGAGCCGCAAAAAACGGAGGCATCATCGCGCCCAAGAAAAGGCCCACTACGACGCCGGGGCTCCTAAGGTCCATAGCGCCGATCCCAACAGTTTCGGCGTAGGCTGAGAATAGAGCCAGGACTGTCAGGGCGGCTGCCCCGATGGCGAAACCCTTAGTAATAGCTTTAGCTGTGTTTCCTGCCGCGTCTAGTTTGTCGCATACGCGGATAGTCTCTGCGCTCTGATGCGCCGCTTCCGCGCAGCCTTTGGCGTTATCAACGATTGGGCCGTAAGCGTCGGCCGAGACGATCATCCCGGTTATGGACAGCATGCCCACAGCCGCTATCGAGACGCCGTACGTCCCGGCGACGCCGAATTTCTCGGCCGTCACCCAGGCCGCTACCATGGCTCCCGCGATACCCAGGAGTGAGGGGACTATACTCACAAGACCGTACGAAAACCCTTCTATGATAAGAATAGCGGGTCCTGTTTTGGCGCTGGCCGCCGTGTTTTGAACAGCTTTGTTGTCGATGTCGGTATAATAGTCGGACGTGAACCCAAGGATGACGCCTGCCACTAAGCCGGAAACAGTCGGCCAGAAGATGCCCCACGGGTTCGGTACGTCGATCAACTGGCAAACTACCAGAGCGATTCCGGCGAAGGCAAAGGTCGTGGCCAGAGTACCGGTATTAAGGGCCTTACCGGGATCTCCTCCTGCGCCTGTGCGGACGAACATCATACCGAAAAGCGACGCGAGGATCCCGCCCGCGCCCAGAATGAGCGGATATATGACAAATTCCTTGGTGTAAAGAGCCGCGCCCAGCATCATGACCGCTACGACCGAAGCGACGTACGAGTCAAAAATGTCGGCGCCGACTCCCGCCACGTCTCCTACGTTATCCCCGACGTTATCAGCGATAACGGCAGGGTTACGCGGATCGTCTTCGTCCAAGTTGAACTCGACTTTGCCGACCAGGTCAGCGCCAATGTCCGCGGTTTTTGTGAATATCCCGCCGCCCGCTTTAGCCAAGAGGGCTAGGGAGCTTGCGCCGAAGCTGAATCCGAGGATGACCTCTGTGTTTTCAAAAATCATGTACAGGAGCGTTATCCCGATCAGTGCGAGACCAACCACGGACAGGCCCATCACGCCCCCGGCATAAAAACCCACGGGGAAGGCTTTCTGAACCCCCGACCGTGCTGCCCAAGCCACCCTGGCGTTTGCCCGTGTGGCGACGTACATGCCCAGGTAAGCAGCCGCGCCCGAGCACGCGGCGCCCACCAGGTACGCTATTGCGGTTTGCCATCCGATAGTGGCCAAGATGACTATCGTAATAGCGACCGCCAGAAGCGCCAGAGCTTGAAACAGTCGTTTGAGGTAAGCCGCGGCTCCTGCCTGGATTGCTTCGGAAAACTCATTCATAGCGTCGTTCTCTGAAGTCTGTGCCATGACCCAGGAATACAAATAGGCAGCGCCCGCCATGGATACGCCGCCTCCTACTAGAGCAGTAATCTCCCAGACCATTTTGTCCTCCTAGAGGTAAAGATTTTGCTTGTCCAGTTCTCAAGATCCATCATACTACTCGGGTATTATGTGTCACAACGCAGAATGGCCGATTTCAGGGCAGATAATTGTGCGACGATTTGCCCTGACTTGGTGAGGCCTAGCTTTCTATAACGTAGAAAATGGGTCATCGAAGCCGTCCCGTAGGAATAAGCCGTTGGAACGGACAGGACGCACTTTCGGCTAACCGGTGCGCCGATCTCAACGTCTGTTCTTGTCGTAGGCGTCAGGTTAGAATACGCTACACGTATCCGGTTCAAGAAGAGCGAGCGGCGATGCTAAGTGGTTCACCTGTTCTTAGCAATCCAACTTTGACAAAGGTAACGCGTTCGCTAGCGGGATCCAAGGGAGACGATGGGTGTGTCAAAATGCGAGGATGTGCGTGTAGCCTGGAAAGGCCTAATAGAGGAATACCGGGACCATCTGCCGGTTTCGAGAGGCACAAAGGCGGTCACGCTGTTCGAAGGTAATACTCCGCTGATTAGGGCCAGCGGGCTCGAGGCGCTCATGCCCGGGCTTGAGATATATCTCAAATATGATGGATTGAATCCCACCGGGTCGTTTAAGGACCGGGGGATGACTATGGCCGTCACCAAGGCGGTGGAAAGCGGTTCCGGCGCGGTTATCTGCGCTTCTACAGGGAACACGTCGGCCTCTGCCGCGGCTTATGCGGCGAAGGCCGGGATCAAATGCTTCGTCGTCATACCGAACAACAAGATAGCCATGGGGAAGTTGGCGCAAGCCATTGCGTACGGAGCGTCCATAATGCCGGTGGATGGCAACTTCGATGAGGCTTTATCTATAGTCAGGGACATTTCCGAGAGACAAGCTGTTACCTTGGTAAACTCCGTGAATCCCTATCGTCTGGAGGGACAGAAGACGGCCGCTTTCGAGATTTGCGATGTCCTTGGAGAATTTCCGGACTACCTGTCTATCCCCGTCGGCAATGCCGGGAACATCTCGGCTTACTGGAAGGGTTTCAAGGAGTACAGGGAGTCGGGGAAGATCGGTGGATTACCGAAACTCCTAGGGTTCCAGGCGGAAGGCGCTGCCCCCATAGTCCGAAACCGGGTAATCGAGAACCCCGAGACTATCGCCACGGCAATCAGGATAGGCAACCCGGCAAGCTGGAAACTGGCGGTCGCCGCTTTATCCGAATCGGGCGGAGCAATAGACATGTTGAGCGACGAGAAGATCCTGGAAGCCTACCGTATGCTGGCTTCCATTGAAGGAGTGTTTGCCGAGCCCGCGTCCTGCATATCCGTGGCGGGTCTTTTGAAAGCCTACGCGGCCGGGACGGTTCCTGCGGGGAGCAGGGTCGTCTGCGTTCTGACGGGTAACGGACTAAAGGACCCGGACGTTGCCATCGGGTTGGGCGGCCCAATCGAGCCTATGGCCGCGGACCGGGCACTTCTCGAAGATAAGATCTTGGCGGGCTTAGGAAATGGTTAGGGTTAAGGTGCCGTGCAGCACCGCAAATATGGGCCCCGGCTTTGACGTCATGGGAACGGCCCTTACCCTGTACAACGAAACCTCATTTGAGGAAATTGAAGACGGCTTAATCGTGTCAGAAGCCCATCGCGGTAAGCGCGGCGCGTCGCCCGCCAAGAACCTGCTCTATACAAGCTACGCAAGCACAATGGAGATATGCGGGCGGCTCGTGGGAGGCGTAAAGATTACCGGGTTAGAGAGAGGCATTCCGGTCTCCAGGGGATTGGGAAGCAGCGCGGCCTGCATCGCTGCGGGAGTTCTTGCTGCCAACCACGTGATGAATGAGCCCTTAACCCTCCAAGAAGTAATCGAAGTCGCCACGGATATTGAGGGGCATCCCGACAACGTCGTGCCTGCTTTGGTTGGGGGGATGACGGTATCGGTCCGCGATGGCGGAAAGGTTGTATACGCCAAAGTGCCTATCCCTGAATCCCTGGCGTTTGTCGCCATCATCCCGGGTTTCCGGCTTAGTACCAAGAAGGCCCGGAGGGTATTGCCCCGGGCGCATTCGCGGGCGGATTGCGTTCACAACGTAGGTCGCGCCGCGCTCTTGGTGGCATCGCTCGCGTCAGGCGACTTAGTCAAACTCCGCACTGCCACCGGCGACAAGTTGCATCAGCCCTACAGACTCCGACTCATACGCGGGGCGCACCGAGTGTTGACCATCGCCAGAGAACTGGGATCGTCCGCCGAGTACGTGAGCGGGGCCGGCCCTACCTTGATGGCGCTGGTTGATGGCCACGAAAAAGCGGCCGCCTTCACCTCGGCCCTTAACGGCGAGTTGTCGCGGTTGGCCGGTGGTTGGAAGGCTCAGCAGCTTAGGCCGGACTTGCGGGGAGCTCACGTGATTTGTGACTGAAGGGCGACTTAGCTCTCATCCCATCCTCAAAGGATATTGTCCTTACCGTGCAGAAAGCCAAAAGGCACGGAAGCCCTTGCGCAATGGAAAACTGCCGGGCAAACGGGCAAATACCGTTGAGGAGGAAACTGACATGGACGATCTTGCTAAGCAGATCGAAGAACTCAAAAAGCAGCAGGCCGGTTTGAGTCACACATTCGCCATGTTAGCTAAGGCCATAGACGATGTCCACTGGTACAACGTAATGGCGGGAATCGCAGTTGTCGACAAAGTGTTGTTCCCAGGGCCTCCGCCCCAGAATACTTCTGCCCAGAGTGCCCAGGACAAGGGGAATCCCCTTAAGATCCACGCCTACACCTTCATCCCGGTAGATGCGGAGCCTGACAAGAAGTACCCTTTGCTGGTCTTTGTCCACGGCGGGGTACATGCGAACTTCAGCACCGGTTCGGCCCACATTATCCGCGAACTTGTCAAGCAAGGGTACATAGTGATCGCCCCCGACTACAGGGGAAGCACCGGATACGGCGAGCAGTTCTACAAGTTCATCGATTACGGCGGGCTAGAGGTCGAGGATGCCTTTTGCGCCAGGAACTTCATGGTCGAGTACGAGGAAATGGTGGATCCCGAACGCGTCGGCATTCTCGGCTGGAGCCACGGCGGCCTCATCACTCTCATGAACATCTTCAATCATCCCGACTCGTACAAGGTCGCCTACGCTGGTGTTCCGGTGAGCGATCTAGTGGCTCGCATGGGCTACAAGGGAGAGGGCTATCATCAGTTGTTCGCGGCACCATACCATATCGGCAAGACCGCCGCGGAGGATCCGTGGGAGTACAGGCGCCGTTCTCCCGCTTGGCACGCCGAGAAGCTTATGACGCCCCTACTCATCCACACCAACACAAACGACGAAGATGTAAACGTGCTCGAAGTAGAACACCTGATTAAGGCCTTAAAGGCAGCCGGTAGGGACTTCGAATACAAGATCTACGAGAACGAACCCGGCGGACACGTTTTCAACCGCATGGATAACGGGTTGTCCCTGAAATCTCGCCGGGAAATCTGGGCGTTCTTGGCCAAGTATCTGGATCCGCCCAAGCCGTTGGTGTAGTCTTGAGCGCGTGGTTGCTCTCCTGGGAGCACATAGCCTTCTACCTGCTTTCTGGAGAGCAACAAACGCGTTACTGCTCGCCAGCAAGCATGGGCGATCTTCCGAGTGCGCTCCTTTAGGAAGAGGCGTCCGGTGACTATGTCCGATTACGATGGGGTCACCGCGCCGCCTGCCGGTCTATGGAGGTTTCCGTGGTGTTTCGGCTAGCATTTCGGCGACACGAAAATTGGGTTGGTCCAAACATCAGACAAGCCGCTTCTTCCTTCCCGGAAGGTGAACGCCGCTACGTAAAACGTATTCTCTGGGTCGCGGTCCGACGCGGGCATAGTCCACCGCAGTTCGCTTCCGGGAGGTCTTGGCGCCTCGAACACGGGCCTCAGGTCTTTGTCAAACAGCGTGATCTTGGTGCAGCACCTACCGGTGACGGGCAAGTAACGGAAATCGAACTCCAGGGGGTCGGTGGGATCCTTCTTCAGCACGCTTCCTTGCTTTTGCCCGTCTACCCTAAAGAAGGCCAGGTCTTTGGCCCCTGAAACGCTGGTTCGCCCCCGGCGTATGGCTTCCCACACCTTGCTTCGATCTTTACCCGAGTAGTCCGGAACGAAAGCCCATGTGAAACCCCGGGAGCCGGGCTGCATAAGGTTATGGCTGTCCGAGCTGCCTACTGCCACCGCGAATTCGCCTGTAGCCATCGTGTGGGACAGGTTTGTCCTCAAGAGGCCGAACCATGCCGCGACTGTAGTCCGGTCCGCCGTTAGCTGACGGTTAAGCAGTTCGACGCCTGCGAATCCGGCAGCGCTCCAATCGCCCCAAGGGTTTCTTGCCGCGAATGGATGGGCGATCAGACCGTAGGAGTGAGGATAGTTGTGACGGGTGACAGCTTTTACCAGGTCGCGGGCCCGGTATTGATTGTCTGTCGGGCACTGTGACGAAGTCGTCTTCAACGAGTATGCAAGGTAATGGCCGCCATCCTGGGCTTGGACCTCTAGCGCCGGCAGAATCGGCATGCCGGTTCGCGCTTGGGCTTGGTCGCATTGAGCCACGTAGCCGTCCTGCCCGAACCAATCGGTCACACCTCGCGAGTGGTCGGTCATCACAAGGAATCCGAATCCGTTTTCCTTCGCGTATTTCGCTCTGCCTAACAGTGGGATTTTCCATACGTCGGGGCTCCAAGATGAGTGGGTGTGGCAGTCTCCTCCGTACCATCCCTCTAGTGTTGGAAGCTCTGACGCTCTGTAGGCGATCCTCAATCTAGTACGAGTCGGACGGCTGTCGATTAGGGCCTCAAGAGTTATCCGAGCCACGCCTGTCTCTCCAGCAGGGACTCTCTGAGCCGCAATATCCACAGACACCTCGGTATAGACTCCTCTGGTGGCAAGATTCCTTAAGTGTGCCTCGCCTTGTCCGTCGAGGACTTCCATTAGCTTGGGGCCGTCCATATCTATAGGGGATACTCGAGCGTTAAACGCTAGCCTTCGACGCAGCCCAAAAAGTTCCACGGAGCAGCTCTGCACCAACCCTTCTCCGTGGTTCGTCCAGATGAACAGCGGGATCGTAACGGTCGTAGGCGGCACTTTGAAGGTCTCGATAACGGGCGGGGCTATCACCAATAGACGCGGGAAGAAGCGCATAGAGATCACTCACTTCGTTAGATCTTGGAGGGACTCTCTAAATGGTATTCATCGTGACGCGCTTCTGTCAGCGCGAGCGTGGCACTCACTTCTGTTATCGGAAGAAGGATCACCTCGCTTCGCATGGCAAAGCGAGCATGGCGGGATCGGCATCAAGAAGGGTGATGTACTTCGGTACGAGTAGACGGAGAGGGGGCGGAAGGTGTTTGTCCCCTTTTGTCGATGAGCGTGCTCCGGGCATGCTGTAGAAAAGAGAGAGTGGACGGCCGTGAGCAGCGTACGCACGGTCCGGCCACTTCAAACTAATTATCTAGAGGCTACTTACGGTCCGAACGAAGCACTCCTGCCTTGGCAAAGTTGTGATGCGCCATGTCGGAAATGATGATCGTGACCGCGTCCGGGGGAACACTCAATGACTTTACGATAGCCTCGGTTACTTCCTTAACCATCTTTCGCTTCTGCTCCACAGTGCGTCCTTCGAGCATATCAACATGAACGATAGGCATGGTTGTCCTCTCCTCCTTCTTTGGCCCATAGTTTTCCCGCGCCGGGCGTTTCCTAAGTTCGCCATCCGCTCGTTATGATCCTACCGTTTTGGCCACCTGTTTGGAAAGGAATCGCCCCGCCTCGCCAATTTGCGGGCGATCTCGCCCCTGTGCTATACTGGATTTCGAAGGAATCAATGGTCGTTTCCATCGAGAGGAAGTCGTCGGAGTGGGTTTTGGCGAACCCACTTTTTGTCTGTTATCGAGGTGATCTACGTGAGACGCAAAGAGATCGAGGATAGACTCTACAGAGACTTTGTTCCCTTGGTGGAATCAGAGGGCGCAGAGCTTCTGGATGTTGAGCTTACGTACGAGAATAAGGTTTCCTACTTGCGAGTGGCTATCTATCATCCCGAGGGGGTGTCCCTGGATCTCTGCGCGGCTGTGCAAAAGGCCTTAAGCGATGCTCTGGATCGAGACGATCCCATAGCCGGCTCGTACACGCTTGAGGTGTCTTCGCCCGGACTGGAGCGGACCCTGAAGCGGCCGAAGGAGTTTGAGGTTTTCAAGGGGCAGCCGGTAAGAATTACGCTCTTCAAGGCGGAAGGCGGCAAGAAGGTTTTCGAAGGAAATCTGGTAGGCCTTTCTGGCGGAAACGATGGCAGTTCCGAACAAGTAGTCATAGATGACGGCCAGAAGACGCTCACTTTTGACAGAAAGAGCGTCGGCAGCGTGCGCTTGGTGTATCAACCCCGAGCGCAGTAGGAAGGGGGGCGGGAGGAATGAGCGGCGAGATTCACATGATCTTGAATCAGCTCGAACGTGAGCGCGGCATAGCTGTAGAGGATTTGATCGAGGCTGTGGAAGCGGCGATGCTCTCTGCCTACCGTAAGCACTACGGCACAGCGGAGAACGTCCGGGTGCAGTTTGACCGGGATACCGGAACTCCTCGCGTCTTCTCGCGACGGGAGGTAGTCCTTGAGATAACTGACACCGAGACAGAGATTTCTTTGGACGAAGCGTTGCAGCTGAACCCATCCTATAAGGTGGGCGATATCGTCGAGCACGAAATCTCGGCCAAGGGCTTCGGACGTATCGCGACCCAGACCGCAAAGCAAGTGATTATGCAGAAGCTCCGCGAGAAAGAGCGGCAGATGGTCTACGACAAGTTTGCCGAGAGAGAAGGCGACGTGGTAACCGGCCAAGTTGTCCGCGTCGAACGAGGCGTGGTCATCGTCGAACTGGGCGGAGTAGAGGGTTACTTGATTCCGCAAGAGCAAGTAAGAGGCGAGAGGTATCAGGAACGAGACCGCCTCAAAGCCTACGTGTTGGAGGTCCGAAAGACCCCGAAAGGACCACAAATCTTGTTGTCTAGGACCCATCCGGGGCTCTTGAAGAGACTATTTGAGCTGGAAGTTCCCGAGATTAGGGACGGTGTTGTAGAGATCCGGGGGATCGCCCGTGAAGCGGGCGCCAGATCCAAGGTGGCCGTCAAGGCGAACCTGCCTGAGGTGGATGCTCTTGGCGCGTGCGTGGGAACTCGCGGAAGCAGGGTTCAAGCCATTGTCCAGGAGCTTCGCGGCGAGCGAATCGATATCATCGAGTGGGATGAAGACCCCGGAGTATTCGTGGCAAACGCCTTGAACCCGGCCAAAGCTACCGGTGTAGAGGTAATCCCGGAAGAACGCGTCGCACGTGTAAGCGTCCCCGAGCACCAGCTTTCATTGGCCATTGGAAGGGACGGGCAAAACGCCAGGTTGGCTGCAAAGCTGACAGGGCTTAAGGTCGACATAAAAGCCGAAGGCAGTGCCCACGCGTGAACAAGAGGGGGCACCGCGAAAAGATGTAGATAATAGAAGGAGGTGGGAGCATGCCCAGAAAACTGCCTCAACGGACGTGCTTGGGCTGTCAAACGGTAAGGCCCAAGAGGGAGATGATCCGGATTATCCGGACTCCTTCAGGCGCGGTCGAGGTTGACCCGACGGGCAAGAAGTCCGGCAGAGGCGCCTACGTTTGCCCTAACCTTGAGTGCGTCGAGCGCTTGAGGAAAGGCAAACGTTTGGAGAGGGTTCTGGAGGTCCTCCTGCCTCCTTCTATCTATGACGAGATAAGAAACCAGATCGAGAAACAATTAGCGGATGTAAGGAGGTGATCCCCGGATGGCGAACCGTATTCGTGTCCACGAGATCGCAAAGGACTTAGGGGTGGACTCTAAGACCCTGATAAAGGAACTAAACGAACTGGGGATACCGGTGAAAACTCATATGGCGGCTCTGGATCCTACTGCTATTCAAGCCGTTAGAACAAGATTTGCGTCAAAAGGCAAGGCGGAGGCGAAAGCTTCTGCCGCGAGGCCTCCCGCGCCTGCAGGGGCGGCAAGACCCGTTACTCAGCAGAGGGCGGTCCCTATTCCCCCAGCGAGGCCCAAGCCGGCACAACTCGCCACTGGGCAGAAGACGACGCCACCACCCAAGGCAGGCCAAAGGCCTGCTCAGAAAACAACGGGTGTCAAGCAACAGCAGACGAGGATCGACACACGAGGTGGGGCCGCCCCGGTCAGAGGACAAGGCTCAGGGCAAGCGCCCTCACAGCAAAAAAGGCAGAACTTCCCGCAAAGGACGGGTGGACGCTCGGGAAGAGGCTATCAACGTTCGGGTCCTCGCAGAGACTCGCGGTATCCTCGGAGGGATTCTAGGGCTCCTAAGGCTGACCGCAGCGCGGTGACCGGAGCGCGAAGAGTCACGATTCAGGGTCCTATTCCGGTCAGAGAGCTCGCGCCTTTGATCGGGGTTCCCGTAGCTACTATTCTGCGGACCCTCATGTCTCTGGGCACTCTCATAAGCATCAACCAGAGTGTGCCTCCGGAGGTAGCCGTAAAGGTAGCTGAAAAGTTGGGCTGCGTCGTAACGGTTAAGGAGCCCGAAAAAAGCCAGGAGCAACTCATTGTAGATGAACTTGAACGTCCCGATGACCCTGACGCGTCAGTTCCGAGACCGCCCATAGTAACGGTTATGGGACACGTGGACCACGGCAAGACCTCGCTCTTGGACGCGATAAGGCATACAAGAGTCACAGCTAAGGAAGCGGGCGGCATCACTCAGCATATCGGTGCCTCCGTCGTTGAGAGACAGGGCGTCAGACTTATTTTCTTGGATACGCCTGGCCACGAAGCTTTCACCGAAATGCGTGCCAGAGGGGCAAGCGTGACTGACTTGGCGGTGCTGGTTGTGGCTGCCGATGACGGCGTCATGCCTCAGACGATCGAAGCCATAAACCACGCGAAAGCGGCCGGTGTGCCCGTAATCGTCGCCCTGAACAAGATGGACAAACCGGGTGCTAAACCGGACAGGGTGAAGCAACAGCTTTCCGACGCGGGCTTGGTTCCCGAAGATTGGGGCGGCGAGACTGTGGTCGTTCCAGTGTCGGCTAAGACCGGGACTGGGATCGATGATCTTTTTGAGATGATCAACCTGGTCGCGGAGATGCAGGAGATTAAGACCGATCCCACGCGGGCGGGGCGCGGTTATATTATCGAGTCTTTGATGGATATAGGCCGCGGGCCTGTAGCTACCGCGCTGATTAAGTCAGGATCCCTAAAAATCGGAGATGTGATCATCACTGATACCACTTGGGGTCGGATTCGCGCGATGTACGATGCCCGTGGGCGCACGGTCAAAAAAGCCAATCCCGCGATACCTGTGGAGATTGTGGGCTTGGAGTCGCTTCCACAAGCCGGAGACCTGTTCGTGGTGGTCGAAGACGAGAAGATCGCCAAGGAAGTGAACGAGCGGCGCCAGATCGAGAAACGGGAACAAGAGATGAGTCCGGTAAGCCGCATGACCCTTGAAGACCTTCTGAAGAAGGGCGACGACGAGGAAAAACGTGATTTAGAGATCATCGTAAAAGCCGACGTCCAAGGCTCTTTAGAGGCTATTTTGCAGGCTCTGGGTAAGATCAAGGGTGGCGAGGTCGAACTGAAGGTTCTTCACTCGGGAGTCGGCGGCATTATCACGTCGGACGTAACACTCGCGAAGGCCTCTAACGCTAGGATCCTAGGATTCAACGTTCGGCCGGATACGGCAGTCCGAGCTTTGGCGGATTCAGAGCAGATAGAGGTCCGCACCTATAGAGTCATTTATGATCTTTTGGACGACGTCAACGACATGCTCAAGGGGCTCTTGAAACCCAAGTTCGAAGAAGTCGTCCTGGGCAGAGCCGAGATAAGGCAGACGTTCCACGTTCCCAGGGCCGGCACGGTCGCCGGTTGTTACGTGACCAACGGTAAAGTGACCAGGCAGGCTGATGCCAGACTCTTGAGAGATGGCGTGGTCGTTTACGAGGGCAAGTTGTCGTCTCTTAGGCGGTTCAAGGATGATGTAACGGAAGTGTCCCAAGGCTACGAATGCGGCATTGGATTAGAGCGTTACCAGGACGTAAAGCCGGGCGACGTTATCGAATCGTATACGACTAAGGAGATTAAGCCGTCATAAGTTAAGCGATGAGGTGGTCTTTGTGGCTCAGAGGCAAGAGCGCGCCGCCGCGCTTATACAGGAAGTCGCATCGGAATTATTGGCGCGCAGGGTCAAAGACCCACGCATAGGTTTCGTCAGTATAGTGAAGGTGGATGTGACTCGGGATATATCGCTTGCAAAGATATACGTCAGTGTCATGGGAACTGAAGAAGAGAAAGCCAAGACTATGGAAGGTCTCAAGAGCGCTAAAGGGCTGATTAGGTCCGAGATCTCAAAGGCGTTGGGAATTCGTCACGCGCCTGAGATCCAGTTTCATCTTGACCAAGGTATAGAACACAGCATTCACATATCCAGGCTTCTGAAAGAGGCGCAAAAAGGTAGCGGGGAACATGAAGTCTAAGATTGAACCTGCGGCCCTTCAAGATTGTGTCCTAGAGGTCGTGAAGGCGCTGAACCGGTACGATAGTTTTGTCCTGCTCGAGCACCAGAAACCTGACGGCGATTGCGTCGGTTCAGGGCTGGCGCTCGTGCAGGCTTTGCGTGCCTTGGGGAAACAAGCTCTCCTTGTGTCCGATGACCCTCACCCCGCGCTGTACGATTTTCTTCCTGGAAGGCAG
>DAIRWA010000021.1:0-15147 GCA_036802545.1 Bacillota bacterium
CTCAACACGGTGGGACAGGCGCAAGCAAGGTAGCCAAGGGACTTGTGGGTAAAAACAACGTCAACACGCACTTCTTAGTGACCGGAGCCCGGAGTCTGGCTACTTATGTGGCTACCAACGGTGAAGGGATAGCTTACGGCAAGAAATCCGTCTGTGGGCCGTCCATGTATGTTTCGTCGGGAAGAGCCATCGTCGAGGCTTGTACTGAAAAAATCAAAGAGTGCGGGACTTACGGTTACTTAAGCGAAATTCCTTTTCGCTAGGCGGAATTCCTTTCCGCCCTTGACTTAAGCGAAATTCCTTTTCGCTAGGCGGAATTCCTTTTCGCTAAGCGGAATTCCTTTTCGCTAGGCGGAATTAAGTTCTCCTTATAGGAGAAGTGTTTTACGAGTAGATGCTAGATCTGTTGCTTTTCGTTAGGCAATGCGAAAGGAGTGTTTGAACATGGATAAAGCTGTATCCAAGAGGGCGCTTGCGCCGTCCACAGCCTTGTTCCCGGTGCCGACTGTCCTCGCCACCTGCGGCGACATAAGCGGAGACAGAAATGCTATCACACTTGGGTGGGTCGGCACCGCGTCATCCGATCCTCCTATCATCACCATCGGGGTCAGGCCAACGCGGTACTCGTATGGTCTGATACAAAGATACGGTGACTTCGTACTGAATCTCCCTAACGTGGACCAGGTGCCCGTTCTGGAATACTGCGGGACCGTATCCGGGCGAAACGAAGACAAATTTGCCAAGGCGAATCTTACCCCGGTTAAGGCTGACGTGGTGAGGGCGCCTCTCATCGCCGAGTTTGCCGTGAACATCGAGTGTAAGGTCAAAGACCGGGTTTCCTTGGGAAGTCACGACATGTTTATCGGCGAGGTTGTGGCCGTCCACGCGGACCCCTCGCTTCTTACAGACGGCAGGCTGGACCCTGGAAAGGCCGGCGCTATAGCCTACGGATTGGGGAGATATTACGCTTTAGGCAATCTCATAGAGAAAAGACCTCTGTAAGAACCAACTGGAGGGAGAATCGTGGGAAAAGAGCCGGATCTGCGCTTTGAGACTTTACTTGTAGGCGTTTCAGAAAAGACGGCCACGATTACTGTGAACCGTCCCGAGTCCCTAAACGCCCTGAATCAGGCGGTCCTTCAAGACCTTGACTCTTGCCTCAATAGTCTCGGGCAGATGAATGGCCTGTCTGCCCTAATTGTGACAGGGCAAGGGCATAAAGCATTCGTAGCAGGGGCTGATATCGCCGCCATGGAACGGATGAGTCCGGCGGAAGCATTTGAGTTTTCAAGATATGGCCAAGCCGTTTTTCAGAGACTTTCGGACTTCCAAGCTCCTGTCATCGCTGCCGTGAACGGTTACGCTCTTGGCGGCGGAAATGAACTGGCAATGGCGTGCGACATAAGGATAGCTTCTGAAAACGCCAAGTTCGGGCAGCCCGAGGTAGGGTTAGGGATCATACCCGGTTTTGGGGGAACCCAGAGGTTGGCACGCATCGTAGGCGATTCCAAGGCTTTGGAACTCATTGTCACTGGGAGAGTTGTGGGAGCGTCCGAAGCTTTGACTATCGGTTTAGTCAACAAGGTTGTGCCTGTCGGAGAGGCTTTGAAAGCCGCCACCGAGTTAGCCGGGGTCATCGCGTCCAAGTCCGGTTTCGCGGTAAGAAGCGCCAAGGAGGCCGTGAAGGCCTACGTTAACTCCGGCTCATCCAGTTTTGCTGTGGAGCGGGCCCGATTTTCCGCCTGTTTTGAAAGCCCCGACCAAGTCGAGGGTATGCGAGCTTTTCTTGAGAAGCGTCCGGCCAACTTCAAGTAATGAGGGCGTTTATTCTCTGGCGTCGATTCTCGATAGAAGAGATGGAGCACGGGTTTTTCAATCTACTCTATTCGAGAGGGCGTTGGAATGGACGACGAGCGCAAACAAGGGACGAGGGAAGAGCCAAGAGATAAGGTCGGGCGTGAGGCACGCTCGGAAAAGACCACGGGGTTCCTAAGAGGTATCGCGGGGGCCCTAGTCAATTTGCTCCTATTGGTAGTTATCGGGGCAGCTTCTTTTTATATCAGCACCCAGTATTTTACGCTAAAAAGAAGTGTTGTCGAAACAGTCCTCGCAACCGGCCTCAACGAAAGAGAACTTACCGCCTACAGGTCGGCTTCAGGCGGTCTCGACAAGTACGCAGTGTCTATGGACTCCCCCTTCATTTCTATTCCGATGGCCGAGAAGTGCACTTTTCTAAGTAGGGACGGAAAAGCCATAAGTCTCGCGGATATGTCTATTGGCTCGGACCACGCCCATCCCGTATCTGTTACCATCCTGCCTGACGGCACCATCCTCAAGGTAAAGGACGAAGCGGATTTGCTTGTGGCCGAAGGCGAGGTCCTATGGAATGCGGACGGTGAATTGTTGGTTCAAGGCGCCCACGTTACCGTCCGGCGTGCGATGTTCCTGCATTCAGATGTGGCGGACGCCGTCGACAAAGAACAGCTGCAAGAGCAGGTGAATCCGGGAGACATCGTCAAGGTTATGGGGTTTTCCCAGGAGGCCGCGATTGTCCAATTAGTGGAACGGGCGGGCACTCTCGTAGTTGACTGCAACGTTCCCGAAGCCAAGGTATACGTGGACGGACAACTAAGGGGCAAGACGCCATGTGGAATCAGCGTCGCTCCCGGCGAGAGAAAAGTAGCGCTGAAGGCCGCGGGGTACAAGCCCCATGAGGCTGTAGTCCTCGTAGAGTCTCGCCTCAGAGCCACCTTGAGCCCGTCCCTTCAAGCGATCACCGGAACACTCACGGTGACCTCGGTTCCATCCGGAGCGTCTGTCTCCTTAGCCGGCGTAGCCGAGGGGGCTACGCCCTTGACTCTGGATCTTCCCCCAGGAAGGTATGAGATGGCTCTTGAGATGGAGGGATACCGTCCCAAGGAAGTTACTGCCACCGTAGTGGGGGATAGAAATTTGGATGTGCCCGTCCGGCTGACCAAGGCACCGAACCGGGCCGGCTCCACCGGTGGGGATGCTCCAAAGCCGGAGGTGCTCAAGTTCACCCTGTCCGGCAAAGTTATGGCCAGAGACGGCGACACGTTGTACATCGGAGAAACCTTTTACCCATGTCGGGTCTCACCCGGCGCTCATGTTGAGCATCTCGGTGCTTCATTTTCCCTAGGTTCGGTGCGCCCAGGTGACTCAGTTACGGTGCGAGGTACGACCGGGTCGGACATACGGGAAGTAACCGTAGAGGCTTTGCTTAAGAGCGCCTCCTCCTTTGAAGCCCATTTGGTGCAGGGCTCGGCCTTATTCGGAGAGGCGGGCAAGTTGCCTCTGACTCTGCCTCCGGGCATAGAGGTTGTGGATGTCCATAGCAGGAACGCTGAGGATGTACGGGAGGTCCCGTTCGGATCCCGAATACGGTTTTCATTAGGGCCATCCGGCGATGTCGTCTGGGCCGAGTATGTGTGGCGGGCCGATACCTCCGCTAGAGGGCAAGTCGGTCTGGTGAGCGGCGCGTCCTTGTTTGTTATGCCCCATTGGGAAGCCAACACCTTTGGCATGTCTACACAGGTCTACCTCGAGGACCTGAGAACGTCCTTCTTTGATATCAAGCAGGGAGATACGGTTACCGTCGCAGGTCCAAAAGCTGACGATATACGGTTTATCTGGATCGAGAACCGGATCGACTACCGGAAGACCATTTCTGGCGTGGTTACCGCGCAGCTTTCGAAGCAGGGCAAGGTGTTTTTCGAGCGGGGCCTGATTCCATCAGGCGAGGCCTATCCAATCACTGTGCTGCCTGGAACGCAGTTCGCGGACCATGAGACCCGCGCCACGGTGCTTTCGGACGGACTAGAGTGGGGTGACAGGGCGAGACTTTACCTAGACTCAGGCGGACATGTGGTTTGGGGAGAGGTGACCGAAACGTGCGGAGAGCGAATCGCAGGACGGTATCTCGGTGAGAAGGATGGAGTTTTGATATTCACAGGTTATAGTCCCATGATCATGAAGGATGACGCGGTTATCCAAGGTTTGTTCGGTAAGGACACGCTCCGGGTGGGGGCCAAGGTGTTCGCCGGAGGCCGGAACGGGCATCTGACCTACCTTGAAGTGCAGGAAAATAGTAGGCCCGGATGGACCGCATCGGGCATCGTGGCGTCAGCGGCCAAGGATGCTCTGTCTGTGTGGGCAGGTGAAACTACAACGATTCAGTTCGCCAAGGACGCGCGCTTTGTAGACTGGGACTCTGAACAGGATGGTTCTCTCTCAGAACTGTTCCCCGGGGATAGGGTCTCCATCATGGCCGACTCGACCGGGATCGTCTATTGGGCCGAGCGCACGTACTCGCCGCGCTTCAAGTTAGAAGGCACTGTGCTCGCTACTCAGGGCAGAGTCCTAACGGTGGGCGACAGCAAATCAAGCGCCACGGTGATGGTGGAGGCCACAGCACTGGTACTCCGGGATGGGGTACGAGTCGACCTCTCCACACTTAGAAAGGGCGACAACGTTCGATTGTCGGGCGATGCCGTTGGCTCAATCGATGTCATCGTCTGTGGTCGGTAACACCGAGCGGTCCAGAACGCCTTCCGGCGATACTCGGGTTGCATTGGCCGGACTACCTGTTTCCAGCGCCTTTCTGAGGAAGAACATGATAAACCCCGCAGAGGTCCTTTGGGCCCTTGCGAGCAGTTCCCCCGTTACGCGATGCCGTTCTTCGAGGCATCCCTCATCCGAGTCATGGGAGATTCCACAGACCGCCGACAGGAAAATCGAAGAGTACTTTGCGTTTTCCAGCGCCCACCCTTCGGGAGTCTCGGCTAGGTCATACATCCCGCCGCTTGTGACAGCGAATTGCTCTTTGTTCTTGTCGGCCCACACCTCGTATTTCTGATGGCCGCCCAGCATCTTACAATTTGAGTGGTACGGCTGACAACAGTCTTGGACCACGTGTACGCATGCCCCTAGGGTGAACATGGCCTTGGGGTGGTTGCCTCTTCGCCATTGGTTCAAGGCCGTCCTGAACCAATACCTCAGCTGATCCGGGGCGCCGGGCCACACTAAGAGACCTCTCCCGGTGCGCGGGCTGTAATGATGAGTGGCGTTTTTCCAGAGAGCATCCGCCCAATATGTGCCATCCACCAAGCGATCCGTGTAGGCTTCGCAAAAGGCCGCAGCCTTCTCATAGCCATCGCCACGGAGAACGCGGATGCTTTGGACCGTCAGGAACCTATGAGTATCTCCGATTTTGTCAAAGAGCCTCTGGAAAGGCATCCCGACCCATCGCAGAAGTGTATTCGCCCTAAGCTTGCTGAATATACCAACTACGGCGTCTCGCAAGATACCGCCTGCTGTTCTTTTCTCCATTGGCCCTCCTTCAGTTCGTTCCGGCTAGGTCCTAGTTTAGCATTTATTGATGGGCCTAATCTGCAAAAGATGTATAATAGTGTTTCGGTACCGTGCGAATAGGTACCGTATCCAATCTTTATGCTGGCGAAAGGAAAGAGAAGATGGCCCTACGCGCGACAAACGACAAGATCCGCAACATCGCGGTCATAGCTCACGTGGATCACGGCAAGACCACCTTGGTAGATGCTTTACTGAGGCAGACAGGCACTTTCCGGGCAAATCAGGTCGTCGACGAACGTGTAATGGACTCGGGCGACATTGAGAAAGAGCGCGGGATTACGATACTGGCCAAGAACACCTCTATCAACTATAAAGGCGTAAAGATCAACATTGTGGATACGCCCGGGCACGCGGACTTCGGCGGGGAAGTTGAGCGGATCCTGAGCATGGTGGATTCGGCTCTCCTGCTAGTTGACGCTTGCGATGGGCCTATGCCTCAGACCAGGTTCGTGGTCCAAAAGGCCCTCGACCACAAACTGAAGTTGGTCCTGGTTATCAACAAGATCGATCGTCCGGACGCACGTTTGGATGAGGTCTACAATGAAGTGTTCGACCTTTTGGTGAATCTTGGAGCCAGAGATGAAGACGTGGACTTCCCGGTGGTTTACACAGACGCGAGGAACGGATACTCGACCTCTTCTGTGGAAGAAGCAAAGCGATATAACTTGAGAAAGGGCAGCTCTACTTCCCCAATGGCGGGAGTTCATCCCATACTCGACACTATACTGGAGCGGGTTCCTCCGCCTATAACCAAGACAGATGAGTCGCTGCAGATGATGGTTAGCACTTTGTCCCACGACGACTACATCGGGCGGATCGCTATCGGCAGGGTGGAGGCAGGCGTGCTAAAAAGGAACATGCCTGTCACAGTATGCAAGCTGGACGGAAGTTTTTGTCCCGCCCAGATTTCTCGCCTGTGGGTATTCCAGGGTCTCACGAAGATCGAGGTCGACGAGGTTCTGTCCGGGGACATTGCCGCTGTGTCGGGCATTAGAGACCCAGACATTGGAGAAACAATAGCGGACGCTGAAGATCCCAAGCCCTTGCCGCCAATCAAGGTGGAGGAACCCACCCTGGTGGTGACGTTCAAAGTCAACGACAGTCCGTTTGCCGGACTGGAGGGCCAGTATGTGACTTCCAGGCATCTTCGGGACCGTCTGTACCGGGAAGCCAAGAAGGACGTCAGTCTCAAGGTGGAAGACACTAAGGATCCTGACTCTTTCCGGGTGAGCGGCCGCGGCGAACTGCACCTATCCATTTTGACCGAGACCATGAGGCGCGAGGGTTACGAGATGGCCATCTCCAAGCCGGAGGTGATCGTGAAAACGGTTGGCGGAAGAAAGCAGGAGCCGTTTGAATACCTATCCATAGACATTCCCGAGGAGTACATGGGCAAGGTTATGGAGGAGCTGGGCCCGCGAAAGGCCGAGATGCTGGATATGCATCCGGACGCATCAGGCAGGGTGCGCCTGTCTTTCTCTATACCTACTCGCGGGATCATGGGCTTTCGGCCCAACTTCCTCACTCTGACAAAGGGGCTCGGCATCATGCATCACGTTTTCGACCACTACGGTGGATTCACAGGCGACATCGTCACTAGGAGGCAGGGCGCCATGGTTTCCTGGGAATCCGGCTCAACGACGACCTATGCGCTGCACAACGCTCAAGAACGGGGAGTGTTGTTTATAGGAGCGGGCCAGGAAGTCTACTTTGGCCAAGTTATTGGAGAAAATTCTCGTCCGCGCGATCTGGACATTAACGTGTGCAAGAAGAAACACCTCTCAAATATGAGGGCCAGTTCAGCCGACGAGGCTCTTCGTCTGGTTCCTCACAGATCGATGGACTTGGAAGAAGCCATGCAGTGGATCAATGATGACGAATTGGTTGAGGTTACTCCAAAAGCCGTTCGGATTCGAAAAAGCGTCTTGGACCGACATGAGAGGTACCGAAACAAGAAGGATCGGGGAGAGGAACTCCCCGAGGAAGAGTAGAAACCCCTTGCCTTGCAGAGTTTAAGACATGAAAACCCCCGGGGATAAGTCCGGGGGTTCTTTGCGCTACCCGGCGGTCCTTCCGCTGGGATTGGAGGCGCCGAGTCGCGACGTACAACTACCCACTCGACACCACCTCCTTTCCTTACGTGCTCTATTCTTCGCGGGGCGGGCGTTTCCTTCTTGATTAATGCAGGATCTTTCGTAGAAGAAGCCGAATTCTTGCGCTAGTGATGGCGAAGCCTGCCGCAAAGCATATACGTGTATACCGCAATTTTCGCGTTGCGCGGGGGCATACTCGGGTGAGTCCGATTGGGCTTATGCAGAAAGACCGCAAAGGAGCAATCCGTAGCCGATGGAGGCACAGTATATTACCGAACCTTCATACAAGCTGACTTGGGCGGAAGTGAACGGTATCTGCCGGGATATCGCAGTGGAGGCAGACCGGAGCCTCGGCCCTAATTTGGTCGTCGGAATCGGGAAGGGCGGCTTAATCCCGGCCTGCATAATAGCCTCGGTGATGAGAGTGGATCTCTATCCATGTCTGGTAACCAGGCGGCGACGGGGTGAGATAGTCACCGACCGTCCCGAGGTGGTCGTGTCGGTCACAGACAAAGTCGCGGGCCAGAGAGTCTTGGTTGTGGACGAAATGGTGCTAACCGGCGAAACCATGCGCATAGTATCCGTCCAGTGCAAGAAGGAGAAGGCCAAGGTAGTTCGTACAGCGTCCCTGTGGGCCTTGTCCGAGAGTTGGAAGCCGACCTGGTATGGGATGGAGACATCCGGGCATATCATGTTTCCTTGGGATTACGAAGTGCTGTCGAGAGGCGAATTTGTGTTGAACCCAACTTATCAGGAATATATAGATTTCTTGGAGATGAACTCACGATGGGTGAAATGAAATTGGTCACACTGGAACTCTTGAAAGAAGACCCTGAGGTTATGGCTTATATTGAGAGTGGGAACGCTCACCTTGGGGTCATGGGATTTACCGATCACGGCCAAAGACACGCCAGTTTGGTTGCGGCCATAGCCGGAAATGTGTTGGAGCGTTTGGAATACTCCGAGCGCGATCAGGAATTGGCGAGCATAGCGGGCTTTCTTCACGATATCGGGAACGTTGCGGCTCGCTGTTTTCACGCGCAAACGGGAGCGGCTATAGCTGAACGCTTGTTATCCTCGAGAGGCATGGATCCTAAGGAAGTCGCGACCATAATCGGCGCCATTGGAAGCCACGACCCCGAAGATTCCTCGGTGGCTGTATCGCCTGTTTCGGCGGCGCTTATTCTGGCAGATAAATCCGATGTTCACCGGTCGAGAGTGCGGAACGAGGACGTCCACAACTTCGACGTGCATGACCGGGTCAATTACGCGGCCACCAGGTCTTTTCTCAAAGTCAACCATGCGGAGAGGAGCATATCCCTTCGGCTAACGGTGGATACAGCCATTTCCCCGGTGATGGAGTACTTTGAGATCTTCCTTACCAGGATGCTCGCGTGCAAGAGAGCCGCGGAACGCCTAGAGACTACATTTGAGCTGGACATCAACAACGTGCGGTTGCTGTAAGGTCTCTATACGCCGTGTTGGGGAGTCTCACGGGCATTTGTGAACGGTCTTAAGCCCGAAGCCTAATCGGCCTTCTTGAACTGAGCCTCGTACAGCTTAGCGTATGTTCCTTGGGCCCTCACCAGTTCATCGTGAGTCCCTTGTTCGGCGATCTTGCCGTCCTCGATGACCATGATCTTATCGGCCGCCCGAACGGTCGAGAGTCTGTGGGCGATAATGAAGGCAGTCCGTCCCTCAAGCAACACCTTGATCGCCTTCTGTATCAGCCGTTCGGTTTCGGGGTCAATGCTGGAAGTGGCCTCATCAAGTATGAGGATGCGCGGGTCCGCTAACAGCGCTCTGGCGAAGGCCAAGAGCTGGCGCTGGCCCGTGGATAGATTGGTTCCCCGCTCTTTTACCGGAGAAAAGTACTTATCCGGCGTCTCCTCGATGAACCCCTTGGCGTTGGCGGCTTCAGCCGCCTTTTCGACTTCGTCCATTGGGGCGTCAAGTCTGCCGAATTTAAGGTTATCAAGTACCGTGCCCGAGAAAATAAAGGTATCTTGCAGGACCATTCCTAGCTGGCTTCGGAAAGACGCCAAGTCAACTTCTTGGATGTCGTGTCCGTCTATCAGCACTCTCCCGCCTGTGGGAAGGTAGAATTTCGCCAAGAGGTTTATGATGGTTGTCTTTCCCGCGCCTGTCGGCCCGACCAAAGCTACGGTCTCGCCCGGTTTGACTGTGAAACTAACATCGTGGAGTACCGGGTCGTCAGGCCGGTATCCGAAAGTCACGTGATCGAAGGTGACTCCCCCTGCTATCCTCGGCAATTTCGGCAGGCTCTTCTCTTCGGACTCAGTGTCTAGATCAAGGATTCCGAAGACCCGCTCCGCCGACGCCATGGCCGACAAAATCTGGCTCCAGACGCGCGAGAAGGTATTGAATGGCCCCCAGAACTTTCCCAGATAGCTCTGAAAGGCCATAACAAATCCGATGGTGATTTCTCCGCTAACGACCAGTTTTGCCCCGTATGACACAACTATGCAGGTGCCAATCGCGCCTACCAGGTCTGCTAAGGGCCAGAAGGTCTGATCAATCTTGATGGCTTTCATGTAAGAATCAAAATACTTTCGGTTTGACATCGAGAACTCGTCGCTATTGGCCCGCTCCATGCCGAAAGCCTGAATTACCTGAAGGCCCTGTACTGTCTCGTTCAGGTGGGCGTTGATTTCACCGACCGCTTTTCTCGTGTCTCCCCATGCGCTTTCCAAAGCCCAGCGCACCTTCGTTAGGACCAAGAACAAGAACGGCAGACACGTGAAGGAGACCAGCGCCATTTTCCAGTGCATGAGTAACATGATGGCTACGATCCCGACCAGCGATATCAGCTGGCTAAGCAGGTTCACCACTCCGCTTGCGGCCAAGTTCCCCACGTGGTTCACGTCATTGGTCACTCGTGATGTGACTTTGCCTACGGGCCTGTGGTCAAAGAATGAGAACGGCAAATTGCACACGTGGTTGAACAGCTCTTGCCTGAGATCGTACAAGATCCTCTGGCCCAGGAAGCTAGACGTCCTAATCTGTGTCCGTTGAGTCAGCAGGCGGGCAATTCTAAGCGCAAGGAGAACGCCGATTATGCGCACCAAGACGGTTGTGTTTCGGGCCGCTATGCCGTCGTCAATGGCAGTCTTCAAGAGAAGCGGTTCCGCCAGATTGACGGCAATTCCGCAGAGGGTAAGAGAAGCGGAGAGAATGACCGTCTTCATGTACGGTCTGGCGTACCCCAAAATGCGGGCAAATCTATCCTTGTTAAACGGAGCTTCTCTAGCTTCCTCGGCCAGATCCAGATCGTACTCAGACACTAAGGTCACCTTCTTCTGCCGGCAAGACTTGGAGAACCTTGCTGTCGGTTTGTAGATTCTCCGTCTGCAATTCCAGTGACAACGCCCTCGGCACATCTTCCTCCGCAAACTGGCTCTCAAATAGATTCCTGTAAAAGCCGGGTTTAGACAAGAGGTCTTCATGGGTGCCGATTTCCAGGATACGGCCCTCATCCATGATGACTATTCTGTCAGAGCCTCTTATGGTCGAAAGCCTCTTGGCGATGATGATGCACGTCCGGCCCTTCATGGCCTCTTCGAGGCCTTCTTGGATCATGTACTCTGTCTCAGTGTCAACGCTGGATGTCGCTTCGTCCAATACAAGGACCGCGGGGTTTACCAGCAACGCTCTGGCGAGGGCGAGGCGTTGACGCTGTCCGCCCGAAAGGCCGATGCCGCGTTCACCTACAGGCGTCTCGTAGCCTCTCGGGAGTTCTCCAATGAATGGAGCCGCTTGAGCCAGCTCCGCTGCTTCCCGGATTTCTTCGGAAGTCGCGTCGGGCTTGCCTAAGGCGATGTTCTCACGCACTGTGGCCGAAAACAGGAAGTTGTCCTGGAGGACCATGCCCATATGACTTCGAATGGACTCAAGATCCAGGTCCTTTAGGTCGTATCCGTCCAGAGTTACCCTGCCTTCAGTTGGATCTAGGAACCTGGGTAAGAGGTTTACTAAGGTGGATTTCCCTGATCCGGTGCCACCTACCACAGCCACGCGTTCGCCCGGAGCAATTTCTAGGGTGATGCCTTTCAGGGCTTCTCGGGAGTCGCCGGGGAACGAGAAACTGACGTTCTCAAATGTGATCCGTCCACCCACCTCATCCAATACGACAGGGTTCGGGCCGTTCTTGATGCTGGGCTCGCTGTCCAGCAGTTCAAATAGCCTGGGGGCAGCGGCCAGTGCCTGTTCGGCGTGGTTTACAATCCATCCCAGCATGCGAATGGGCCAGATTAGGCTCCATACGGCGACGTAGAAAGCCATGAGTGTGCCTACCGTCAGTCGGTTCATCATCACCATGTAGCCACCGTATCCCACCATGAACACGATGGAAAGGCTCGAGAGGAAGTCGAGCACAGGTTGGGCTTTCGCCTCGACCTCGGCTCTTTCCATGTTGGCATCGTAGTGTTCTTGGTTTCTTGCGGCAAACTTGCCTACTTCATGAGGTTCGCGAGCGAACGCCTTAACCACGCGGATACCGCTGACACTTTCCTGCAAAGTCTCGGTCAGCTTGCCCATTCTCTCTCGCACATTCTTCCACGCCGGACGCACTTTCTTGTCATAGACCATCACGTTGCGGAAGAGAAGCGGGAACAAGAAGCAGCTGGCCAGCATCAGTTCGATGTTGAGAAGCGCCAAGTATGAGGAAACCACCGTGAGCATGATAATCATCTGCGCTAAGAGCAAAGCGCCCCAGCCCACAAATTGTTGTATGGCATCGATGTCGCTGGTGAGCCTCGCCATGACCTGTCCGGTCCCCATGCCTGAGAAATAGGAGGGGGGAAGGGATTGCAAATGGTCGTGGACGGTTTGCCGCACGTTGAGGATTACTTTTTGGCCCAAGAGCTCGGCGAAATACCACTGGACGTAGTTCGCCACAAAACGCACAGCCGCCACTAGAACATATCCCATGGATAGTTTGAATACCAAGGCCAAGTCATTGTTGGACAGTCCTTTGTCCAGGATCTCCCTGGTCAGTACTGAGGGCGACAATTCCAGTAGTGAGTTGGTGAGCATAGCAACGAAAACGACCAGTACTAATGGCCAATACGGAAGCATGTATCTAAGAAGCCGCCGAAGATTCGACACTACGGTTCACCTCTTGTTGGAACGATCCGGTTGTGACCACTGTCTTTGATAGAATAGGGTAAGTGGCGTCGGATTAAGAAAGCCCAAAAATCGTCAGAAGACATGGCGACGCGACCGAAACAGTGCGTTACATTGCGCCGGCGCAGCGTCTCAAGAGGAAGAAGTCAAGAGAAGGTAAACACAAGCCCAACCCCTTAGAAAAACATCCGATACCTCAACCGGCCAAAGCACGATCGTAAGCGGAAACGGACCTTGAAGAGAATACCACAACGTGGATAGTGCGCACAAGCGTGCGGAAGCTGTGTATAATCGGAGAGTGCATGGGCAGTGGTTTACCTGCCCGAACAGGGAGTGGGGGATCCGGTTGTCAAAGAAGCGGATTGTCGAAGCGACCTTTGTTATCATCCTGTTAGGGGCTCTTTCCAAAGTCCTGGGTTTCGCGAGGGAGCAGATGATCGCCGTCTATTTCGGAGCCACCGGACGCACCGACGCTTATGTTGTCGCCAATACCATAACCGTTATCATCACCGGTCTCCTGTCGGGTCCTCTGTCCACCGCTTTCCTGCCGGTTTTCGCGTCCCACGTCGCGAACGATGACAGACAGGAAGCGTCTCGCTTGGCGTCTTCTGTGATCACCATCTCCACTCTGGCGGTCCTGGGAATATCCATCATAGCTATGGCGAAGGCCGACACGTTGGTCGCGATAACGGCTACCGGCTTTACGGGAGCTACGTTTGACGATGCCGTATTCCTTACGCGTGTGTTTCTACCTGCCATGGCCATCCCACTCCTATCGGCATTCGCGAAGTCAATTCTGAACACATGCGACAGGTTTGGGATCCCGGCTTTGGCACCTTCCATCCAGAACTTGGTCATAGTGATAGTCATAGGCATTCTAGCTCCTACGCTTGGTGTTACCTCCCTGGCCATAGCCGTGGTTCTTGGCTACCTCGCGGCTCTGGCGATTCAGACACCCCAGTTGGTCAGCGTAGCAGGTTGGCCTTCCTTTTCTTTGAGGATTGACGAGAGCACCAAGAAGGTTATGCGGTTAGCGGTACCGCTTATGGCAGGTTCGTTGTTTTCCCAACTGTACCTATTCGTTGACAAGAACCTTGCCTCTCACCTGCCGGAAGGGTCCATAGCCGCCTTGAGTTTCGCGGACCGTCTGAGACAGGTGCCTCTCGGATTGTTTGTCGCTGCGGTCGTGACCGTAGTTTATCCGAACCTTTCCACGATGTGGGCCAAGAAGGACATCGCCGGATTCAAAGAAACCGCCATAATGGGGCTTCGATATGTCGAGTTCATCTGTATTCCGTCTGCCTTGGGCCTGATGGTTTTGGCGCGCCCCTTGGTCAGGCTCGTGTTCGAGCACGGCGAGTTCACTGCCGAAGCGACGGCGGTCACCGCGTCCGCGTTGGTGGCCTACAGTCCCGCGCTGGTGTTTATGGCGGCGACCCAGGTGATCTTCGTCGCTTTTTACTCCAGCCAAGACACGAGGACTCCGGTCATGCTGTCCGCTGCTACCGCCGTGGTCAATATTCTACTTGACTTGGTGTTGGTAAGGTTCTTTGGCCATGTTGGATTAGCCATCGCCAACTCTCTGGCGGCAACCTTGGGCGCTTTGGTAGGGCTGTACGCCTTGAACAGGCTTTCGAAGCTTCCCTTGAAGTCGTTTGCGATCTCTCTCGGTAAGATACTGGTGAGTTCCGCCGTGATGGCAGGTGTGGCCCTTGCTCTCTCAAGCTTCTTGGGGTTTGAAGAAGGTGCCGGTAGCCTACTGAGAGACGTGATAACTGCGGGAATCGTGGTGGGGGGAGCCTTCCTTACCTATGCTTTGGTCGCCGCCCTCCTTAGATGTGAAGAGATGTCGTCGTTTATCGGTATGGTAAAACGCCGGATGGGGAAGGAAACGCCCGTGAACCGGCGGTTGGCCACAAAGGAGCGGCGAGATAGGAAGCGTGGGCGGACGTAGAGGGGCGCGGATGGGAATTCGGTAAGCGATCGTGGCGGGCGCGTAGGGACTCGAGGCGAACGTATGTCACTGCGGCGGATTGATACGTTAGACTGGCGCTGCACTGAGTCACTCAGGCGACTGTGGCGGACTGATACAGCCGCGGTACGCTGTCTCGGTGAACGCTAGGCTTGGTATGTTGTGACCGTGGCGCGCGTGTTCACCGTAAGGTCAAACTTTTGGCGGCTTCAGAAAGGATGCTGGGGTCTGGAAGAACAGTGTTTAGGAGATGGGTTACCAGTGTCGATTGAGAAAGGACGGGCGTATTTCAGGCAGTTGGGTATTGAAGAGAGGGTTCGTGAGTTTGATGTTTCCAGTGCTACCGTCGAGCTCGCCGCCAAAGCTGTTGGCGTAATACCGGCAAGAATCGCTAAGACCCTTTCGTTTTGGACAAAGGAAGGCGTAATTCTCGTATTGGCCGCAGGCGACGCGAGGATCGACAATAAGAAGTTCAAGAGTAGGTTCGCGGCGAAAGCGAAGATGCTTGACGCTTCTGAGGTATTGGACTTGGTGGGTTATCCTGTC
>DAIRWA010000022.1:0-4254 GCA_036802545.1 Bacillota bacterium
CTGCGCTCAGGTAGGGCTGCTTCATCAGCCCGAGCCCGTCAGCTAACCTCGTAAGCGTTGGTGAGGGAGCCCTTGCTAGGCAAGAGCGTCAAAGGACGGAGGCTCTCCAGAGTCCTCCTCCAAGGGCCCTACTCCACTGTGGGGCACTCCCTCCTGGTCCGGTAATTCGCGATTGCGAAAGGCCGTACGACAGGTCGGCCATTGTGTCCGGCTATGTACCTTAGTGTCGTCTGCTTTGCTACGCCTATGCGCTAAACAAAGACCAAGGAGGGGTAAACTTGATGTCGCGCAGAAGAAACCTTTTCGTCACCATGCTCACCATTTTAGCGTTGGTCCTGGCGATACCCGCGTGCTCTACCGAAGAACCCGAGGTAGAGCCCACAGGTACTCTGCTTTCGGTCGTTATCGACTGTGAGTCCAACCGCAAGGATGAAGCGGAAGCCGTGGCCGCCCAACTACGGAAGATAGGAATTCAGGCGGAAGCTCGCATCTGGGAATGGAGCGCCATGAAGGCCGAGTTTACGGCCGGAAACAGGCAGATGTACATGACCGACTGGGGAAGCGCTTACTTTGACCCGTTTGACCTGGTCATACCCAAGCTTAGGACCGGTGATAGGGGCAACTATTCCTTCTTTTCCAACGCGGAGTTCGACGCGCTCCTAGACCAAGCCACTGTCTCAGTAGACGACGATGTCCGGGAGGATCTCTATTATCAAGCCCAAGACATCTTGTACGAGGAAACCCCGTGGATCTTTGGCTACTACCTCAAAGAAACCGCGGCCGCGTCGGCCAAGGTAGGCAATTGGCAGGCCTCCATGGACTCACGCATCAACCTGCATGACGTCACGCTTGAAGACGGCGATACCATAACCGTGGGGATGGGAATAGACAAGATCATCACCCTTGACCCCGGCAACTACAGAGATAGAGACACTGAGACTGTCATTCGGAATCTATTTGACGCCCTCTTTACCAGAACCTGGGACGGCAACGTCGTGCCCGAAATCGCTCTGTCATGGGAAACTCCCGACCCCCAAACCTACCTTGTTACCATCCGCGATGGGGTCAAGTTCCACAACGGCGCGACTCTAACCACAGATGATGTAGTATTCACTTTTGACCGCGTATTGGCCGAAGACGGCATCGCAGGGCTGACCTCGCCGAGGAAGGGCCTCTTAGGCCCACTGCAGGCGGTTGAGAAGGTCGACGACAAAACGGTTAAGTTCACCCTGGAGACCCCCTTCCCTGTCTTCATGCAAGCCCTGTGCCACTTCCAGATCGTGCCCAAGGCTTACATCGAGGAAGTAGGCGACGAGGGATTCGCCGCCAATCCAATAGGAGCCGGACCGTTCAAGTTGGTGGAAGCGAGACTCAACGAGCAAGTGGTCATGGAGAAGTTCAGCGACTACTATGGAGGCTCGCCAGAGATCCCGCCCGTCGGCACCGCCGCCATCAAGACGGCTATCTTCAGGATGATGCCCGATCCTGCCACCCGCATCGCTGCACTAAAGGCCGGCGAAATTCAAATAGCCGACAAACTGCCGCCTGATATGGCCAAGAGTCTGCAGGGCGACTCCGCGGTCGTGGTGCAGTCGGTACCCGGTACCCGTGTGTACTGCATCGAATTTTGTCTGACCAAGCCGCCTTTCGACGACGTTCGGGTTCGGCAGGCCATAAACTACGCCGTCGACTGGGACGCCATCGTGAACTCGATCTACGAAGGCCATGGTGAAAGACTCGCTACGGCATTTTTGCCAAGCGGCTTTGGATTCAACAAAGACTTGAAGCCCTTTGAGTACAACCCTGAAAAGGCAGTTCGACTGCTGCAAGACGCCGGGATTCAAGCGTCGCTTGCAAAGTAACATGTCGTAGTCCTTTAGCCGTTAGCCGGGCTCCGCGGTCCCGAAAGGTTCGGGAGCATGCGAGCTGCGGAGCCCGTACATCGGCAGCTAATCGGAAGCCGGATGTTACGCGGTCAGCTGAGTCTTTCTAAGGCTCGGCTTAGCGAAGGAGATTGGTTAAGTTTGCGCGGGATAAAGATTCTAGAACGAGCGCTTGTGGCGCTTCCTATCATGCTAGGCGTGTGTATCGTGGTCTTCCTCTTTATGAGGTTAATCCCCGGTGATCCTGTGGACATCATGCTCGGGGAAGCCTCAAACGTCACACAAGAGGAGATCGATACGCTGAAGTCCCAATTTGACCTTGATCAGCCGATACACGTTCAGCTGGCTCATTACCTGTCCAGAATAGTCCGCGGTGACCTAGGGTACTCCATTACCCGTTCCGACGACGTGTCCAGCCTGATAGTCGAGGCGTTGCCCGCCACTGTGGAACTGGCCCTGGCGGCGATCTTGGTGGCGCTGGTAATAGCGATTCCCATCGGGATCATATCCGCCGTCAAGCACAACTCGGTCGCGGATAGAGTAAGCATGGCAGGAGCGTTCGCCGGAATCTCCATGCCCGCGTTCTGGCTCGGCATCGTGCTCATGCTCATCTTCGCCGTCAACCTGAAGTGGTTGCCAACGTCGGGGCGGGCTCCCTACGGCTTCGCCCCCGACCACGTCACGGGTCTCTACGTCCTAGACTCTCTTCTGACAGGAAACTCAAAGGCGCTTGTGACCAGCCTCAGGCATTTGGCGCTGCCGGCAATCGCTTTGGGAGCGGCCCCCGCCGCCATCATCACCAGGGTGGTCCGGTCCAGCATGCTCGAAGTCCTGCGCAAAGACTACGTGACCTTCGCGCGCGCAAAAGGAGTTCGAGAGCATGCGGTCATCATACGGCACGCGTTTAGAAACGCCCTCATACCCACGGCAACCATTACCGGACTCGAAGTCGGCGGTCTTCTGGGAGGAAACATGATCGTCGAGACCATATTCGGCTGGCCCGGTATGGGACGGCTTGTGGTGGGCGGCATCTTCAGCAGGGATTACTCGCTGGTGCAAGGATCAGTGATGGTGTACGCGCTGACATTCGTCCTGGTCAACTTGGTGTCAGACATCCTTTACACCTGGCTGAACCCAAAGATCGGGGTGGGTGAAAGCTCATGACAGGACAACTCGGCAGGGGCAACACGGGCACGAGGGATGCGCGCGCAAATGACTTCGGGACGCGCATGAAACTGGTTGCCCTTCGCTTGCGGCTCTGGCGAGACAGTGCGCGCGCCCTGGCGACCGTCGGCTTAGTTTTTGTGCTGGTCTTCGTTGCCACGGCGATATTCGCGCCTTTGATAGCCCGGATGCCGCCGGATGGGATGAACCTCGCCGATCGCTTCTCCCCACCGTCATTAACGGGCAAGTACATCCTGGGAGCCGACCACCTTGGCAGGGACGTGTTCTCGCGGATCGTATACGGCGCGCGAGTATCTATTCTTGTAGGCGTCATCACTGTCACCATCTCATTGGCTGTCGGAGGCACCTTGGGCGTTTTGGCTGGCTATCACGGCGGCAAACTGGACGCGGCTCTATCCAGATTCAGCGAGATTCTGTTGGCGTTTCCCTACCTCATTTTCGCCATCGGAGCAATGGCGATGATGGGGCCGGGGTTTTGGAACCTAATCTGGGCCCTATGTTTCAAGGGCTGGGTCGAGTTCTTCAGACTCGCGCGAGCGGGGGTCATGGCCGAGAAGACTCGTGAGTACGTGGACGCGGCTCGGGTGCTCGGACGTTCAGACGCGGCCATCATGGTATCGGAAATCCTGCCTAACATGATAAATCCGCTCATCGTTGTCGGTACTTTAAGGATGGGAACCATGATGGTAATGGAGGCATCTCTAAGCTTCCTGGGAATCGGAATCCCACCTAGAATCCCGGCATGGGGCTCAATGATCCAGGACGGATACAGATTCATCCTAAACGCTTGGTGGCTCTCGACTCTGCCGGGGCTGTTCTTGGTCATCCTTGTCCTATCGGTAAATCTTTTTGGAGAGGCTTTGCGAGAGGCATTGGATCCTGAGCTAAAAACGTTCTAGGCTTGAGGCCACATAGTGGAACGTCGGGCCGGCCCACGCCCGTCGCCTCTTGAAAGTCAGCGTGTCGTGTAAGTCTTTCTGGTTGGAGGTGCTGCTTATGAACCTTGGGAGCAATACAGAGGTACTGAAGGTAAAGAACCTTAGAGTCCACTACCCCACCGATCGCGGCGTTGTGAGGGCGGTAAGGGGTGTGAATCTGACGGTCCGCCAAGGGGAAATCCTTGGACTAGTCGGTGAGTCCGGCTGCGGGAAAAGCGCGGCTCTTCTCGCCGTGATGCGGCTTCTTC
>DAIRWA010000022.1:4264-8368 GCA_036802545.1 Bacillota bacterium
GCCGGAGGAAACGTTTCGCTTGACGGTCAAAACGTAACTGAGATGACCGCCTCCCAAGTTCGGTCCCTTCGGGGTTTGGTCATGTCCATGGTGTTCCAGGATCCCATGTCCACCCTTAACCCCGCGCACAAGATCGGCGCTCAGTTGAAAGAGGCGTTTACGGTCCATGGGATGTGGCCGCACAAGGACCGCAAATCAGGCCGAGAAGCGCTCACGGCTCTCTTGGCAGAAGTCGGCATCCCGTCTCCCGAAGCCGTGCTCGACTTGTACCCGCACCAGTTGAGTGGAGGAATGCAACAGCGGGTCATGATAGCCATTGCCCTAGCGTGCCGGCCCGCCTTGATTCTGGCCGATGAACCGACTACGGCTCTGGATGTGACGATTGAGGCGCAAATCCTGGATCTGTTACGAAGAATCAATAGAGACCACGGAACCTCCATTGTGCTGGTGACCCACAACTTAGCTATCGCGTCCCAATTCTGCCATAGGATCGCCGTCATGTACGCGGGGCAGATCGTCGAGGAAGGACCGATTAGAGAGGTCCTAAGCGCGCCGCTACATCCATATACCCAGGGGCTCTTGGAGTGCATACCCAATTTCCACAAGGGTTCACGACTTAACCCTATACCCGGGCAAGTACCGGACCTTATCGGGCAGAAGACCGGCTGCTCTTTCTACACTCGGTGCAAGCACAGGACAAGAGGATGCCTAAATCCCGACAGGCAGGAACTCCTTCCCGTGGGAGGCGGACGAGGCGTGCGCTGCTGGCGCTGGACTTCCATCATTGCCAGGGAAGAGATGATTGACGAAGAACAGGAATTGGCGGTGGATAGCGATAGAGACTGAGACGATGAACCATCGGAACGGCTCGCTTCTCGTAGCGACCGGCATTAAGAAGTACTTTGCCACCAGGCCGAGCGTTCTTGAACGAAGGCTCGGAGGCGCTCGGCCCCGGGTGACCAAGGCTGTAGATGGGGTCAACCTGCGGGTCGGAAACAGCGAGACCCTTGGCCTGGTCGGCGAATCAGGCTGCGGAAAAACGACCCTGGGAAGGGTAATCGCTGGACTATATGAACCGACCGAAGGCGTGGTCATGTTCGACGGGCATCCTGTTCGCGCCGCCAGGAACGGCAGGGCCAAACGTAACGACCACCGTAATGGCACAGGCAGCGCGAATGAAGATGCTCATGAACAGCGCGAGGATCGAAGCGATAGTGCTGCCGACAAGACCGGCGGGGCGGCTGCCAGACGCCGTAACGGCACAACCCGTGTCAGAGACGGCATTGACGAACACGACAACGACCGCGACCAGAGTCTGGTCGACAAGACCGGCGGGGCCACCCAACGCCACGCCGACGGCCCGGCCCATGGACAATACAACGGCCTGGCCAAGATGCAGATGATCTTCCAAAACCCTTACGCGTCCTTAAACCCGCGCCACACCGTAAGGCAGATAATAGGGGTTGCGCTGGCCGCAAAAGGCGTCCCGCTTCAAGACCAGGAAGCTTTGACAGTAGGCCTCCTTAACAGGGTGGGGTTGCGTCTGGACCACCTTGATCAGTATCCCAGCCAATTCAGCGGAGGGCAGCGCCAGAGGATCGCCATCGCCCGCGCGCTCGCAACCGATCCGTCCTTCATCGTAGCCGACGAACCTGTGTCGGCCCTAGACGTGTCTGTACAAGCACAGATCCTGAATCTTCTCGAGGACTTGCAGGCAGAGTACGGTTTGGCATACCTTCTCATATCCCACGATCTTGCGGTGGTCCATCACGCAAGCCACAGGATAGCTGTCATGTACCTTGGGAAGATGGCCGAGACGGGGCCAACGGAAGAATTGTTCGAAAACCCTCTCCATCCCTATACCCAGGCGCTTCTATCGGCCATACCGAGGATCGGCGCTGCTGAGTCCGCCAGGACCATCCTTCCGGGGACTATCGCGACGTCGGTCGATCCACCTCCCGGCTGCCGGTTTAGGTTGCGTTGTCCTTATGCCACAGCCATCTGCGCCGAAGAATCGCCCGAAGCGCGCCATGCGCCGGGCTCGTCGGGTCATTTGGTCTGGTGCCACAGGCACTAAACTGCAGCCGGCACCCTACCTAGCTCCCGGCGCACATCTTGGCCACTCGCTTCGCAAGGGCGATGATCGTGAATGTGATGCCATACCTTGTCTTTGCCCGCAGGCCCAACTTCCGTCTCGAGGGCCCTGAAGCTATCAAAGCCCTCCCCCACACCCTTGTTCGACTGAACACTGATACCCGCCTGAGCATAGGGACCAATGGATTGAACACCATATGCCGAACCTGCTGTGCCCAGTGTTCTCTAGATCGCCAGGATACAGAACAGCAGAAGAACCGAAAGAACTTTTCCTACCGGCTTTGGCGTTCTTGAAATCATGATCGCTGGCCTCACGCTTTGTAGTTCATCGCCCCAAGAACGTATCAGACAATTCGCTTAAGAAAAGGCGCTTTTTGTCGCCACTCCCAAACTACAGGGGAGCTCTGAACATTCCGGTCTGCCTTCCTGACTCTCGAGGGTCTTGCTGAAAGGTGTAGTCAAAGCTCGGAAAGAAGGAGAGAATGGGACTTGAAGCACGCATAAGGAGTTGGACGTTGGATCTAGAAAGGAGATAACCATGGCTGACAGTGACGGCAAGATGGGTTTAGTAGACGGGCTGATACTCAGGTGGGGTACGCCGGCAGATACATCGAAGTTGGTCGACTTCCATGAGCGAATACAAGGTCAAGGAGCATGGACGCGCATCCTCTGCGACGGAGACCATCCGACGACTAACGCTACCTGTTTCACTATCATTGAAGAGGCGAAAAGCCACAACATCGTGTCGTCCATGTGCTACATTCCCCAAGTGTGGACGTACGGGGGCACCCCGTTCAAGACAGCCCGCCTCGACATGGTCAGCACAGACCCTGACTATCGAATGCAGGGACTGGCGCGCAAACAGTTCGACCTCATCCATTCCCGCACGGCTTCCCAGGGCTATTTGCTGCACGCTGTCGTGGGCAGACCTTGGGTTTATCGAAGGTTAGGTTACACGCTGGCTCTCCCCTACGGCGGAGGGTCTCAAATATCCAAGCGAATGGTGTCTCCCTTGGCGGAGGGGCAAACCGAACTGTTTACTATCCGCGATGCCTCCCTTGACGACAACGACATCCCATTCATGGTAGGCCTTTACAAGGAATCCCTTCAGTCCTCTTTGGTCGGCTGCGTGAGGGAGGTCCCCGTGTGGGAGTATGAAATGTCCAAGAGAGGGACCCCCGCGGAGCGCACCCAGCATCGTATCATCGTCGACCAGGATGGCAACAAGATTGGATTCCTGCTACACGCTCCCGCGATCGAGGATGGAGCGCTGTTAGCGTACAGGTTCCAGTTGATCCCCAGCGCCTCCTATCTCGATGTTACTCCTGCCGTTCTGAGATATTTGGCGCGCATAGGAGAATCCTACGCGGCTCAAGCGGGAGCACCTTACGAAACCTTGTCTTTGGGCATGGAGCCCGGCCACCCCATCCACAGACTGACTCGCGACATGCTGGGACGAACCAATCGTCCGTATGCCTGGTATGTCCGTTTGCCGAACCTTCCGTCCTTCATCGCCCGGATCGTACCCGTCTTGCAGCGACGCGTTGAGCGATCGTTTTTCCCGGGTTATTCCGGGACTCTTCACCTTGGCTTCTTCGAAGACTCCAAGGGCCTTTTCATCACCTTCACCGGCGGCGCGATAACAGGCCTCGGGTTATGTAAAGCCGAACGTTTTCCCACGTCCATGCCGCTGGAATCCTTTGTCAAACTGCTCTTTGGGTATAGATCGGTAGAAGAATTGGAGCAGGATTACCCCGAGGTGCAGCTCACCAACATGTCCCGCCTGCTTTTGGAGACGTTGTTTCCTAAGATGCAGTCGTCAGTGCTGTCAATCTCCTGAGCTGGGAGAACCGCCGCCGTCCGCTTGACCGCGCAGCCGGCGACCTCCCAGCAAGGGTTACGCCAAACCCTTGCTCGTGCACCGTAGTTCTATCTGCTTCCTGCAGAGCAGTAAGCCCGTTGCTGCTCGCCTGCGAGCACATAGACCCCTACCTGCTTCCCACAGAGCAA
>DAIRWA010000022.1:8468-15010 GCA_036802545.1 Bacillota bacterium
CCCGTTGCTGCTCGCCTGCGAGCACATAGACCCCTACCTGCTTCCCACAGAGCAACGAGTGTCGTTGATGCTGGCGCCCTCAAGGATACTGGATGATTGTTGCGCCGGCGCAACAATCTCAGGAAACACTATGCGCCTGCGCAAGCTTTTCGCAGAATCCTTGCGTAGGCGCAAGTCTTTTCGCTGTTTCACTAACCCAAGCTGGACTCTAGTCAAAACACGCGCTGAGCAGGGCATCCAAAACACCAGCTAGACAGGCTGGCGCGGCTCACAACAACGCTACTTCACCAACGCCAGCTGGACAGCCCGGCACACACTCTACCGGATCAACTTCCTATCGGGTCTACTTCACCACGATGCTGTATATCTTGTCGGCTATATAGATTTCCTTTACCACTCTCTTGCCTTCAAGGGCTCTCATTACCGCCGCTTCCTGCATCGCCACGTTCTTCGCTTCCTCCTGGGAAGCGCCTCGGGCCACTGTAACGACGGAGCGCAGCTTGCCGTTTATCTGTACCGCGACTTCGACCGCATCTTCCACGGTCTTCTCCTCATCCCAGTTGGGCCACTTCTGCTTATAGATGGTCCCTGAAAAGCCTAGGTTCTGCCACATCTCCTCGGTGATATGGGGAGCGACCGGGTTTAGCAGCGTGAGAAACGTCCTCATTTCTCCCCTGGTTACACTTCCTGCGTTGTGCATCTCGTTGACCAGGGTCATCATGGCTGCTACAGCCGTGTTGAACTTCATCCGTTCGTAGTCCTCGGAAACCTTCTTGATAGTGCGGTGCATAGCTATCTCGAATCTAGGCGAATAGCCGTCACCTTTGACCACGGTTCCCTGCAACCGCCACACCCGGTCCAGGAACCGCCGGCATCCCTTGACTCCCTGCTGGGACCAAGCAATAGCCTGCTCGAAAGCTCCAATGAACATCGAGTACACTCTGAAAGTGTCGGCACCCACGTCTTTGACAATGTCATCCGGGTTCAAGACGTTTCCTCTGGATTTGGACATTTTCTCATTGTTCTCGCCCAGGATCATCCCGTGGGAAGTCCTCTTCATGTAAGGTTCAGGCGTCGGGACGTACCCCAGATCGTAAAGGAACTTATGCCAAAAACGAGAGTATAGCAGGTGGAGCGTCGTGTGCTCCATACCGCCGTTGTACCAGTCCACAGGCGTCCAGTACTTGAGTTCATCGAGATTGGCGAACTCCTTGTCGTTATGGGGGTCGGTGTACCTGAGGAAATACCAGGACGACCCCGCCCAGTTAGGCATCGTGTCGGTCTCGCGCTTGGCCGGACCGCCGCAAGTAGGACACGTTGTGTTCACCCAGTCAGTGAGGTGTGCAAGCGGCGATTCGCCTTCGTCGTTTGGAAGGTAGTTCTTGATGTCGGGGAGTGTCACCGGCAATTGGTCTTCGGGAACCGGAACCCACCCACACTTTTCGCAGTAGACCAGGGGAATCGGTTCTCCCCAGTAGTGCTGGCGAGAAAAGAGCCAGTCCCTCAACTTGTAGTTTACCTTGGGCGTACCGAGGCCTTTGTCTTCGAGCCAAGCTGTCATCCTATTGATGGCTTCGGGCACTTGAAGACCATTAAGGAATCTGGAATTTACTATGGTACCCGACTCAATATCCACGAACGCTTCCTTCTCGATGTCGCCGCCTGACACGACTTCGACAATGGGCAGGCCGAACTTCTTGGCAAACTCCCAGTCCCTGCCATCGTGCCCCGGTACGGCCATGATCGCGCCGGTCCCGTAGGATAGCAAGACGTAATCGGATATCCAAATAGGGATCTCCGTGCTTGTAGCCGGGTTCACGGCCGTTAGGCCCTGGAGCGGCACACCGGTTTTCTCCTTGGCAACTTCGGTGCGCTCGAACTCCGACTTCTTCGCGGCTTGCTCGCGATAGGCGACTACGGCGTCCCAGTTGGTAATCCTGGCTTTTTCCTCATCGATTAGGGGATGCTCTGGCGACAACACCATGTAGGTCGCCCCAAACAGAGTATCTGGCCGGGTAGTAAAGACTTTGACCTCCTTGTCGGTTCCAGAGATGCCGAACAGGACTTCGGCGCCCTCCGACCTTCCAATCCAGTTCTTCTGTTGGATCTTTATCTTCTCCATGTAATCGACCAAATCCAAATCATCGATCAGGCGCTGAGCGTAGGCCGTGATCCTAAGCATCCACTGGCTTTTCACTTTGCGGACGACTTCCCCGCCGCACCGCTCGCAGACTCCGCCTACGACTTCCTCATTGGCAAGCCCAATCTGGCAGGAAGTGCACCAGTTGATGGGGATTTCCGCCTTGTACGCCAGTCCTTTCTCGTACAGTTTCAAAAAGATCCACTGAGTCCACTTGTAGTAAGAAGGATCGGTCGTATTGAGTTCCCGAGACCAGTCAAAGGAAAACCCGAGGGATTTCAACTGACGCCTGAATCTGGCTACGTTGGTCTCAGTGACAGCCTTCGGGTGGACCTTATTCTTGATGGCATAGTTCTCGGTAGGAAGGCCGAACGCGTCGTAACCTATGGGATAAAGCACGTTATAGCCTTCCATCCTGCGCTTTCTGGCGATGATGTCCAGCGCTGTGTTGCTTCTGGGATGGCCGACGTGAAGACCGTCACCTGAGGGGTACGGGAACTCGATAAGGGCGTAGTATTTGGGCTTAGTCTTGTCCGGGCTGGCCTTGAACACGCCTTTCTTTTCCCAAATATCCTGCCACTTCTTCTCAATTTCAGCCGGATTATACTCACTCACTGCCATAGCCAATCCCCCTCAGAGTCACTGTCAGCAGTCGCTTACCCGCGACGCAAGCGCGCTCTCTCCTGGCCATACTTCGGTTGTGTACGCAGGCGCCAGAAAAGCCGCTGCCAGAATCCATATCAGCAGCCATACACCCATGATCTTAGCTACAACTACTGCTGTGCCGACTAGATGTAAGTAGTTAAATGTAATCTTACCACGAAGAGCAGGCGATGGGAAAACCCCGGCCCACTTTCCACAATCCCGTGAAACCTAGTCCAACATCTGTTGCACAATTTGCATGCGACCTCACCTCTCGAGTGGCAACACTCGTCCAACCCAGGACGATGGGGTCTTTTTCGATATTTTGCAGCCGTTACCCTCTAGAAACTCCTACAGTAAAGTTGCACTAACCCACTTCAGTGCCCCAGCCCCTTTTGGGGGGCGCACCGAAATCGAGCGGCCTGCCCGTGATGAGGAGCGGGGATGGGCGAGCTCACGCTAATGAGGTGCACAGCGGGGCTTGCTTTGACTGTAGATCCCTTTATGCGTACTCCAGAGGATGACCAGACTTATACCCTCTTGCACCGCATCTTGGCCAGAGCGCTGTGACAAGGTCTATGCGTACTCCAGGCGGTGGCCGACCTTCGTGCCGGTAGATTCCAGTACACCCGAAGCCAATTCGAGAGTATGCGTGCCGCCCCTGGCCCCGCCAAGCACCCGCCAAGGCGCAACGTCAGAGAAAACGCCAACAACGCGGAAGTCCCTATCGAGGAAAGCCACATCTATCGGGAAGCGCATGAAAAAGGTGTGGATTGAAGAACAGTTCTTCAGCAAGAGGGCTTCAGACGGGGGCAAACACTCACTTCCCATCAAACCTCGGAATCGCCGGATAAAACTATCCGCAGTCCGTACTCTGGTCGCGACTACTTGTCCGCTATCCACGTTCCTTAGCACGTGTCTCCCCCATTCAGAGCACTTCAGTCTGCCGCTATGGGACCTATCCCAAAACCGCGCCCGTAGCGACACTTGCTGTGGTGCAAGCATAGGCCCGAATACTTGCTGTGGCGCAAGCATAAGCCCAGATACTTGCTGTGGTGCAAGCATAAGCCCAGATACTTGCTGTGGTGCAAGCATAAGCCCAGACACTTGCTGTGGTGCAAGCATAGGCCCGAATACTTGCCGTGGTGCAAGCATAAGCCCCGACACTTGCTGTGGCGCAAGCATAGGCCCGAATACTTGCTGTGGTGCAAGCGTAAGCCCCGACACTTGCTGTGACGCAAGCATAGGCCCGAATACTTGCCATCATACGAGCCCAGGCTCCAGTCGCGGTGCTTGCCACTCTCACGTCCCGCTTAACGCCTTGAATATGTTAATGAGCGCCGGCCCCAGCACTACCACGAAAATGGACGGGAAGATGAACACTACCAGCGGGAACAGCATCTTAACCGGTGCCTTCATAGCCTGCTCTTCGATAAGCTGCTGCCGTTTATCGCGGATGAGGTCGGCCTGCATCTTGAGCACTCCGGTGATGCCGACACCTAACTGCTCCGCCTGAATCACCGCCGTAACCAACGCGGTGAGTTCGTGCAGATCGACTCGGTTCCCCATATCTTTTAAGGCATCCTTGCGGGCCTTGCCTAACTGCATTTCCTTCAGAACCCGCTGAAATTCCTCTGACACGGTGCCCTTGAAACGCTCTACGACCCGCATCAGCGCCATATCGAAAGCCAGCCCGGCCTCTACGCTTACGACCAAGAGATCCATAATGTCGGGAAGGCTTCGCTGGATGGCCTTCTTTCGATTTGCTGCCGTCGTTCCCAAGGTCATCCACGGCAGGTAGGCTCCAAGGAAACCGCACAAGATGCCCAGCGCTACGGCTCGGACTCTGTCAAATCCCAGCGTCCTCAACAGGAACCAGCTTAGAACGCCCACGATTGGGATCGCGATACCCATCCTCGCTATGTAGTCGCCGGCTTTCATGTTGCGAGGATTCCCAGCCCGCATGAGCCTTTCCTCTACAACGGTCAAGAACCTGGAAGGGGTCGTCTGTCCTACAGCCGCCACCATGGATTTTAACAAGGCTCCGACAGTCCGTTCGAAAAACGGCCTGGCCATGATGTCATCGTCTTGCTTTCCCTCAGCCGCCGACAAGGACTTGAGGCGATGCATCACGCTAATCCTTTTCCCTGCGACAGTGAGCCTCAAGGCGTAAGCCATAGAACACACAGCCGCAAACGTCAGCGCGGGGATGATCTTGAAGAGCAATTCGGCATTAGACATCGATGTTCACGACCTTTCGGATGGCGAAGACACCGATGACCATTAGGACTGCCGCGCCGCTCAACATGGCGATACCCAAAGGCTCTGTGACCATAACCATGACGAATTCGGGGTAGAACAAAAACATGAACGCCGCGAGCCCGAAGGGTAACACTGAGATGACGATGGCTGAAATTCGACCCTGGGCCGTCAAGCTGCGCACCTTTCCTCGGGACTTAATACGCTTGTCTATCGTCGTCACAATGTTCGTCAACACTTGAGCGAGGTTGCCTCCGACTTGGCGCTGGATCATGACACCGGTCACGGCCAGCTCTAAATCCTTACTGTCGAACCTGTCTACCAACCTTGCGAAGGCCTCGTCCACCGACAAGCCCATCCGCCCCTCCCTGATTACCCTGGCAAGCTCAGGAGCCAGCGGAGGACCCAACTCCCTGCTCACTAGCTCCAGCGCCTGCATGAAGCTGTGGCCGGCGCGGAGCGAGTTTGCGATGAGCGTGAGGGCATCCAGGAGTTGCGTCTCTAGTTTGGCGGCACGGCGCCGCTTTACTACATTAACCAGTACGTTCTGCATGGGAATAGCGCACACGCCAAGCAAGATTGCCAACGAAGGGTTCTTGAGCATGAGCCCGATCCCGGCCCCCAGCAAGGCAGACGCAGCTGTGATGGTCATGAGTTCCTCGGGTTTAATTGGGAGTCCCGCTTTCATCAGACTGACGCGTGTTTTCTCCAAGTATTGCTTTCCCACTAGCTGTCTTAAATTGGGGATAACCGGAAGGGCAATACGCCTTTTCTTGGCGGGCAGCGTGCCGCTCGGACCGTCATGCTGCAAGTGAGTCTCCGATGTGTTAACCGCGAGTTTCAGACGTTCCTGCAGGCTGCGCCGGCGGCGCGTGAACAGGTTGAAAAGCTGTGCAGCCAAGATCCAGATCACTAGCCCTGCGCACGCCGAAATCGCCAGCCTAGTCGCCATTAACCTTCCCTCCGCTTCCTAAACCTTAGCCGATGACCCTGACACTAACAACACACGCGTTCACTTCCACCTTACGTTGTCCCGCCCATGCCCCTCTCGTATGCTGAACCCGCCGTCCCCAGACTCTTCAGAAGAGATCCGACCGCCCATCAAGCGAATATGGACATCGGGACGACGATACCGCGAGACTCCAAAGACGGCAGAAATTTGGGTATGACGCCGGTAGCCTTAAAGGCGCCCATCACCTTGCCTCCATCGCCAATGCCCTGCTCATCAAAACAGAAGATGTCTTGAAGGGTGATGACGTCTCCTTCCATACCCACAACTTCGGTAATCCTGGTCACCTTGCGAGAGCCGTCCTTCAACCTAGACTGGTGCACGATGAGGTCTATACCGCCTACGACCTGCTCTCTGATGGCCCGAACGGGGAGATCCACGCCCGCCATCAGAACCATGGTCTCCAAACGCGCCAATAGGTCGCGCGGCGAGTTAGCGTGGCCGGTAGTCAGCGATCCATCGTGCCCGGTGTTCATAGCCTGAAGCATGTCC
>DAIRWA010000023.1:0-14506 GCA_036802545.1 Bacillota bacterium
GTCCACCAGCACATCTCGTGGCAGCATCGGACCAAGAGCTACCGGTAACCTTTCCGCCGGGATAGGGTTATCGGTAACAAACGAGATCACCTGTCCCCTGGCGTGCACTCCCGAATCGGTACGCCCTGATGCCCTGACGACTACCCGGTGACCTACGAGCGAGCCCAGGCAGTCCTCAAGAACTCCCTGAACCGTCCTATCCGTCTTCTGGCGCTGAAAGCCCACAAAACAGGTGCCGTCGTACTGTACCCTTGCCTTAAGGCGCCTCCTGACGTTCCCCACGGCTACCGCCTCAAAGGGGCCCGGTAATGACCGGCCCAAACCTAATCCTCACGTAAAACACCAGCGCCGTCAGTAAAACCGTCGACGCGAACGCCAAATAGTCTCTGAAAGCCAAGTGCAATTCGCGCATGCGCGTTCGGCCTTCTCCACCCCTGTACCCCCTGGCTTCCATTGCCATGGCCAGATCATCGGCTCTCCGGAAAGCGCTCACGAACAGGGGCACAAGCAAGGGAACCAGGCTCTTGGCCCTCTTAACCATGTTCCCTGACTCAAAATCGGCCCCTCTGGCCATCTGAGCTTTCATGATCCTATCGGCCTCTTCTAGGAGGGTAGGTATGAACCGGAGCGCTATTGTCATCATCATCGCCAGTTCGTGAGCGGGCACCCCTAGACGGGCAAAAGGCTTCAGGATATCTTCGAGTCCATCGGTAAGCTCAATGGGCGACGTTGTCAAAGTTAGAAGCGACGTGAACATGATAAGGATCACAAGCCTTAGGCCTATAAAGGTGCCCTGTATTAACCCAGCCCATGTCGCTGTCAAAGGTCCTATTTTGAATATGGCCGGTCCGGGCGTAAGAAAAAGATGCAACCCCATAGTAAGAACTAGTATAAAGACGATAGGCCGAAGCCCCTTTACCAGCAACCCAATAGGCACTTTGGATAAAAGGATGGTTACGGCCGCGAAAACCCCCATCACCAGAAAGGCCCAGAAGTTGTTGCCGATAAACAGCACGATCATGAAGATGGCGGCAATAACGATCTTAGCCCGGGGATCCATGGAATGGATCGGTGACAAAGCGGGATAGTACTGCCCCATAATCACACCGCTGCCGATCATGACCCTTGCCTCCTGCCCAATTCCCTAATTATCTCAGCGTATGCCTCCTGGATGTTCACCACATCCGCCCTTACGTTCCACCCGCGGCTCCTGAGCCTTTCCATGAGCGAGACGACTTCCGGCTGCCTCAAGCCCACCTCCGCCACAAACGACGATCGGCTGAAAATCTCTCTGGGAGTGCCGTCGGCCACCAGCTTGCCCTCGGATAGGACCAACAGCCGCTGACACAACCTTGCTACATCTTCCATGTTGTGAGAGACCAAACACACCGTCATTCCCATGCGGTGCATCTTTGTCATGTTTTCTAACACTTCGTCGCGGCCTCGAGGATCCAGACCCGCGGCCGGTTCATCTAGCGCCAGGACCTTGGGCTTCATGGACACCACCCCGGCGATAGCGACCCTACGAAGCTGACCGCCGGACAGCTCAAACGGCGATCTGTCTAGTAGATCAGCAGGCAACCCTACCATTTTCCGAGCGTCTTCCACACGTTTGGCTACGTCCTCGGAGCTTAGCCCAAGGTTCTTTGGGCCAAACGCTATGTCCTCGCGGACGGTCTCCTCAAAAACTTGCTGCTCAGGATACTGAAAAACCAAACCTACCTTCTGCCTCAGCGACCGAAGACTCATGCCCTTTTGCCAAATATCCCGGTCGTCAACCAGTACCTGTCCCGATGTTGGCTTTAACAGGCCGTTGAAATGCTGAATCAGAGTCGACTTGCCCGAACCGGTAGGTCCGATTATTCCAACAAACTCCCCGTCTTCGATGCGAAAAGACACACCCGACAAAGCGCGGGATTGATGGGTGCTGCCCGTGCTGTAAATATGCGCTAGATCCTTGACTTCAATTGGCATAGTTCATCCACCAGTTCATCAACTGTAAGGGCGTCGGGCCTCACGTGCACTCCGGCCGATGACAGCATGGCCGCGAGTTTTCCCAAGGGAGGAACGTCCAATCCCAAAGACAAGAGTTTCTCCTTCTCGAGGAAGACTTCCTTAGGCGGCCCCTCCATGATCACATGCCCTCGGTCCATGACCAACACCCGATCGGCATACAACGCTTCATCCATGTAATGAGTAATATGAATAACAGTCAATCCGCTCTCTTTGTTCATCTGAAGCACCGTATTCATGACTTCCACGCGTCCGCGAGGGTCTAACATGGCTGTAGGCTCGTCCAAGATGATGCACTGGGGTTCCATGGCCAACACGCCTGCGATAGCTACTCTTTGCTTCTGTCCCCCGGACAAAAGGTGCGGCGCGCGCCTTCTATAAGGCAGCATCCCGACAAAGCTTAGACTCTTTTCTACCCTCTCCCTAATCTCGGCAGGTTTGATGCCCAGATTCTCAGGGCCGAAAGCCACGTCCTCTTCGACCACGGTCGCCACTATCTGGTTGTCCGGATTTTGGAACACCATGCCTGCGTTCCGCCGGATCTCCCAGGTGTTAGACGGGTCCTTGGTGTTCATGCCAAAGACCAGCACGTCTCCCTGGTCAGGAAGCAAAAGAACGTTAAAATGCTTGGCCAGGGTAGATTTGCCCGATCCATTGGGCCCGATTATCACGAGGAATTCTCCCCGCTTAACCTCAATATCCACCCCGGCCAGCGCTGTTACTTGCTGATCTTCACTTACATCGTAGCTGTGGCAAAGCCCTCGCGTCTCGATAGTGCCATTCACCATAGCCTATTTCTCGGGCTTTATCAGTTCAACTATGGCCAAGGGCGCTCCGTCTCCACGCCTTACGCGGGTTTTCAAAATCCTGGTGTAACCGCCTTGACGGTGTGCGTATCGAGGGCCCAGGGTCTCAAACAGTTTCGTAACGACATCTTCTTCGTACAGGTATGCTAAAGCCCTCCGGCGGGCTGCCAGGCTGTCCTGTTTCGCCAAAGTTATCATCTTCTCAGACAGAGTCTGAGCGGCCTTGGCCTTGGTCAAAGTTGTCTCAACTCGCTCAGACTTCAGAAGCGATGTAACCAAGCCCCGCAAAAGAGCCTTGCGCTGAGCCATTGAACGGTCAAACCGCGAGTAACCCAAGTTAACTTCCCCCTCACTCTTCCTCAGGGCGGAAAGCTAATCCCATTTCGGCAAGCTTGTTCTTGACTTCCTCCAGGGATTTCTTGCCCATGTTCCTCACTTTGGAGATCTCTTGTTCTGTCTTCTGAATGAGCTCTCCGACAGCGTTAATGCCGGCTCTCTTCAAGCAGTTAAATGAACGCATGGAGAGCTCCAACTCCTCGATTGGCATCTCCAAAGCCTTCTCAACTTCGGACTTCTCCACTATCTCCTCTTCGTCGCTATCTTCCCTGACCCTGGCGGAGAGTTCGCCAAACATGCTGAAATGGCTTATGAGAATCTCCGCGGCCCGTTCCAACGCTTCGTCCGGACGTATGCTGCCGTCGGTCCATATCTCAAGAGTCAGCTTGTCATAGTCTGTCCTCTGCCCCACACGCGTATCGGTTATCGTGTAGTTCACCTTGGTGACAGGGGTAAAACGGGAGTCAACAGCGATCATCCCTATCGGCTGGCCCGGCACTTTATTGTCCTCAGCAGTCACATACCCGCGGCCTTCTTCGACGGTGAGCTCAATGAACAGCCTCCCGTCAACATCGATCTCGGCTATGTGTACATCCGGGTTCAGTATCTCCAAGTCGGGATCAGACACAATATCTCTGCCCGTCACCTCAGCCGGTCCTTCTTTCTCAATCCTGGCCGCCTTAGGGCCCGGACTATGGAGTTGGACCACGAGTCCTTTCAGGTTGAGGATGATGTCAGTGACATCCTCTTTGATGGACGGAAGGGTAGAAAACTCGTGAAGCACTCCATCGATGCTGAGCCTAGTAACGGCTGCTCCCGGTAGCGACGATAGGAGTACTCTTCGCAAGGAATTGCCTATTGTGACTCCATATCCGGCTTCCAGCGGTTCGACAGCAAATCGCCCATACCGCTTGTCCGGCGATATTTCCTCGCACTCTACCCTCGGCTCAATCAAGTTAAACACTCTAGTAGTGCCCCCTTCAATACTAAAAGGCTTAATCGGGGTGAGCCTACTTGGAGTAGAGCTCAACGATCAAACGCTCATCCACCGGAGCATCGACCTCGTCCCGCTCCGGCAACCTCAGAATCGTACATTTCCAATTTTGCGCGTCCAAGGACATCCAAGCCGGGACGTTATGCCCTTGAAGGCCTTCAGCCATAGCCTTAAACTTGTCGGATTTCAGGGCGCGTGGGCGCACTGCGACGACATCCCCCGGAGAGACTAGGAACGAAGGGATGTCAACCTTGCGTCCATTGATCTCTATGTGGCCGTGGTTGACGAACTGTCGGGCTTCCTTTCGGGAATGAGCGAAACCCGCCCGGTAGACTACGTTATCCAACCTGCGCTCCAAAAGGATCATGAGAGTCTCACCTGTCACGCCGCGAACCCTGGTGGCGATGGCGAAGTAGTTTCTGAACTGCTTCTCCCCGACCCCGTAAAACCTCTTGGCCTTTTGCTTCTCGCGGAGCTGTGTGCCGTACTCGCTCGGCCTTCTTGTTCTTCGCTGGGCCCCCGGAGGAGACGGTCTCTTCTCGAAGGTGCACTTGGTGAAGCACTTGTCACCCTTCAAATAAAGTTTCTGACTCTCACGCCTGCACAGCCTGCAGGAAGCTTCCGTATACCTGGACATATTGTGCCTCCTTACACCCTTCGTCTCTTGGGCGGCCGGCATCCGTTGTGGGGAACCGGGGTAACGTCCTTAATCATAGTTACCTCGAGGCCTGCGGCCTGTAACGCCCGGATGGCGGCTTCTCTGCCCGATCCAGGACCCTTTACCATGACCTCAACTTCCCTCATACCCTGGTCGATGGCGACTTTGGCAGCGGTCTCTGCGGCAAGTTGGGCAGCGAAAGGTGTGCTCTTCCGAGAGCCCTTGAAACCTTGCTTGCCGGCGGTTGACCACGAAATGGTCCCGCCCTGAGTATCGGTGATACTAACCATTGTATTATTGAAAGTCGATTTAACGTGGGCTATGCCCTTTTCCACGACCCTGCGTTCTCTTCTGCGGGGCCGCTGTACTCTCTTAGCCAAATCTATCGTGCCCCCTACCCTTATCTCTTCCGCCTGATCCCAACCGTTCTCTTAGGACCTTTCCTGGTCCTAGCGTTGGTTTGGGTTCTCTGACCTCTGACGGGAAGGCCTCTGCGGTGACGCAGACCTCTGTAGGTGCCCAGATCGATAAGCCTTTTTATGTTGAGCTGAGTCTCGGTGCGCAGATCTCCCTCAACTTTGAAGTTGTTGTCGATGTACTCTCTGATTCTCGCGATTTCCTCTTCAGTGAGGTCGCGCACGCGAGTGTCCGGGTTCACACCGGTCTTGCTCAGTATCTCTTTTGACCTGGTAAATCCTATACCGAAAATATACGGAAGGGCCGCTTCCACCCTCTTATCTCTCGGTAAATCCACTCCGGCTAGACGAGCCATTGCCTCACCCCCTGCTTAACCCTGTCTCTGCTTATGCTTTGGATTGGTACAAAGAACCATTATCCTGCCGTGTCTCTTGATGATGCGACACTTGTCGCACATCCTCTTAACTGAAGGTCTAACCTTCACGTTGAACCCCCCTCTTGGAAGGACGCTATCTCATCCGCCTTGTAATTCTGCCACGGGTGAGATCGTACGGGCTTAGCTCCACGAGGACCCTGTCGCCTGGAAGGATCTTAATGAAGTGGATCCTCATCTTGCCCGAAATGTGGGCCAAGACTTTATGTCCTCCCTCAATCTCCACCCGAAACATGGCATTGGGCAGCGGCTCCACGACCTTGCCTTCAACCTCAATGCTGTCTTGCTTCGGCATGTTATTCCCCCTCATATCCCTAAGGAAAGTCTGTCCACACGCTGGGAACTTATACCAGAGTCAGACACCTCGGCCCGTCAGCGGTAACCGCCACCGTATGCTCAAAGTGGGCTGACAACGACTTATCGCGAGTTAGTACCCGCATATCGGAAAAGGTCACAACTTCCCAGGAACCGACGTTAACCATCGGTTCTATGGCAATCACCATTCCCCTCTTTAGGAGGGGCCCGGACCCGGGCATCCCGAAGTTGGGAACGCTAGGATCTTCGTGCATGTCCCTGCCTACCCCGTGGCCGGCATAATTCCTTACGACGCTGAAACCGTACTCTCTAACGTGCCGGTCAATCGCATGGCCTATATCGCCCATGAATCCATTCTCTCTGACTTGGGCAATGCCAAGGGCTAAAGCGTCTCTCGTGGCAATCAACAGTCTGGAGGCCTCATCGGATACCTTTCCTACCGGGAATGTCTTGGCGGTATCACCTACAAAACCGTCGTATGTGGCCCCTACGTCTATTGAGACGATGTCGCCTTCTCTTAGCCGGGTACCGTCAGGAGTTCCGTGGACGACTACCTCATTTATAGACGCGCAGATGGCGGCGGGAAACCCTTCATACCCCTTAAAGGTGGGTATAGCCCCGTTTGACCGAATGAACTCTTCTGCGGCCATATCAAGCTCCCGGGTAGTTATCCCGGGCGCGATCATGGACCCCACCATCTGGAGGCACAGCCCGGCAATGCGTCCCGCCTGAGCCATGACCTCTATTTCGCTGTCACTCTTCAAAACTATCATCTGGTTGCATCTCTTCTCATACAGACCTTAAATCCGTCCATCTTTCTTAGAAACGGCTAGGACAATTGCCTCCGTTACCTCTTCAGGTTGACGGCACCCGTCTACCGTCACGAGGCTTCCCCTTGTTGCGTAGTACTCTACCAGGGGCTCGGAGTGATTACGATAGACTCGGCACCTCTCTCGAACCGTTTCTTCGCCATCGTCCTTTCGCACAGTCAACGTACCGGCGCATCGGTCGCACCTGCCCTCAATCGTGGGAGGTTGCGATGTCAAGTTGTACGGCGCCCCGCAGACCGAGCAGACCCGCCTGGTCCTAGCTCTCTCAGTGATGGCTTCCTCAGTGACCTCTAGGTTCACGACCGCGTCCAGCCTCGCCCCCAGCTTCTCCAAAATCTGGTCGAGCGCTAGGGCTTGAGACAAGTTTCTCGGGAACCCGTCCAGCACGAATCCGCCGGAACCCTCGAGAGAAGACAGGCTTTTCTCCATCAGCTCTATAGTCAACTCATCTTGAACCAGCCCACCTGAGGCCATGGCGCTTTCAACCTGGCGCCCCAGGTCGGTGCCTGCCCTTACTTCCCTTCGGAAAATGTCTCCGGGAGAAACGTGGGCGACCCCGAACCTCTCCGCCAGAGCCTTTGCCTGCGTGCCCTTGCCCGAACCGGGCGGACCGAGTAACACCAGTCTCATAACGATCGCCTCTACTTCAGAAAACCTTGATAGTTCCTCATAACTAGCTGAGCCTCTATTTGCTTCATGATATCCAGGGCTACGCCTACGACAATGAGCAGCGCCGTCCCGCCTAAAGATTGAAATCCGGGAAGGCCGGTCAGCTGAATCATGAGGTTCGGCAATACCGCGATACCTGCCAAAAACAAGCCTCCGACAACGGTAATCCTGGTCACGATCCTAGACAGGTACTCGCTGGTGGGTCGGCCGGGCCTAATACCCGGGACAAACCCTCCGTACTTCCTCATGTTGTCGGCCACATCCACAGGGTTGAAAACCATCCCAGTGTAGAAGAAAGTGAAACCGAATATCAACAAAGCATACAAAGCAGTATACCACGGCTGCGTCACGTCGAAAATCTGACCAAGTCTCTGTGCCCAAGGCTTCTGAACGAACGAGGCGATGGTGGCGGGGAATTGCAGGAGAGATGAAGCGAAAATGACCGGGATAACTCCCGCCTGGTTGATCCTGATAGGAATGTGGGTAGAATAACCGCCCATCATCTTCCTACCAACGACTCTCTTGGAGTACTGAACCGGGATTCGCCGCTCGCCTTCGGTAATCCAGACGACCAAAAAGATGGTTGCCAACGATATCAGCAGCATGATCAAAGCATTGTACCATGCCGTCTGACCTGCCTTTAGGAGGAGATAGATCTGGAACAACTCTTTGGGCATTCCGCTTATTATGCCGCCGAAGATGAACAGTGAAATACCGTTGCCTATGCCCTTTTCAGTTATGAGCTCGCCCAGCCACATCAGAAACGCCGTACCTGCCACGAGGCTTATGATAGCCTCCACGGCCAGCCACATGGACGTAGACATGAGAGCGCCTTGCGCCCTAATCGCCATAGTCATGCCGAACGCCTGGACCGAAGCCAAAATGACCGTTCCGTACCGGGTGTAGCCTTGAAGCTTCTTTCGCCCGTCTTCATCCTTAGACATCTCTTCCCACTTGGGAATAACCATCTGGAGAAGCTGCATAATAATCGAGCTGTTGATGTACGGGTAGATGCTCATGGCAAAAACCGAGTAGTTTCTCAAAGCCCCGCCGGAGAAGAGGTCCATGAACGCGAACAAGGTCCCTTCTCCGAACAAGCCCTGAATAACTTCAGGCACTATCCCGGGAACAGGAATAGCTACACCGGCCCTGTACACTATAAGCATGCCGACAGTAAACAGGATCCTCTTCCGAAGGTCGGGGACACGCCACGCGCTGCGTAATGTGGCGAACATCTTATATCACCTCGGCCTTGCCGCCAGCGGTCTCGATTTTCTCCTTTGCCGACTCTGAGAATGCGTGCGCCTTCACGGTCAGGGCCTTCTCCAAAGCACCTTCTCCCAACACTTTAAGGAGGGAAGCGTTTCTTCGCATGAGACCGGCGGTCTTCAACTCCTCGGGTCCGATCTCTGCCCCTTCATCAAACTTCATCAAAGACTCCACGTTAACCAGATCGTAGACCACGCCAAACTTGTTGTAGAATCCACGCTTTGGAAGCCTCATAGTGAGCCTCGTCTGACCGCCTTCAAAACCGGGGGCCTTATTGCCACCAGAGCGTGACTTCTGGCCCTTATGGCCGCGGCCCGCGGTTTTTCCGTTTCCCGTGCCAATCCCCCGGCCCTTGCGCTTTGCCTTCTTTACCGAACCCGGGTTTGGCCTCAGATCATGCAGTTCCATTGGAAGTGACCTCCGCTTCCCCATCCGCTTGCGCCTTCATAGGCTTGCCGCGAGCCTGAAACACATCCCTGGCGCTTCTAAGCTCTTTCAAGGCCTGGACGGTGGAATAAACCACGTTGTACGGGTTCTCGGAACCCAGAGACTTTGCCAAGACGTCCTGAATCCCGGCAAGCTCCATGAGAGGTCGAACACCGCGTCCGGCAATAACACCGGTACCGGGCGAAGCGGGCTTTAGCATAACTAAGCCGGCTCCAAACTTACCTAACACCTCATGTGGGATGGTGGTCCCGTGCCGTGGAACCTCGATCAGGTTCTTCTTGGCGTCTTCAATGCCTTTCCTTATAGCGTCGGTAAGGTCAAGAGCCTTCCCTAAACCCGCTCCGACCTTGCCGTTCCCATTGCCCACGACTACCAGCGCACGGAAGCTGCGCCTACGGCCGCCTTTGACGGTCTTGGAGACGGGGCCAACTGAAACGACCTCATCCTTGAACTCATCGCCCGGGCGTTCCATAGGACCGCCTTTGGGAGGGTTCACGCTACGACCTCTGCCTCTTGGACGTGATGGACTATCCACCAAGTTATCACCCCGCATTTAAAAATCCAGTCCGCCTTCGCGGGCGGCTTGCGCCAATGCCTTTACTCTTCCATGATACAGGTAGCCGCCTCGGTCAAAAACCACCTGCTTGATGCCTTTATCCAGCGCCCTGGCAGCAATCAGTTTCCCAACAGCCTGGGCAGCGGCAGTGTTTCCACCGCTCTTCTGGCTAGCCTTTAGACTCGGGTCGGTTGACGACGCCTGAGCCAAGGTTGCGTGAGCGTTGTCGTCTACGACCTGAGCGTATATATGGTTCAGGCTCCGAAACACGCACAGTCTCGGCCTTTCAGGTGTTCCCGTGACCTTCTTTCGAACCCTAAGGTGGCGCCTGACCCTCTTTTGTCCTTTCCCTTTCACAGCCATAGAAGGTCTATCCTCCCTGCTCTTTCCCCACTACTTGGTGGTTTTCGCGGCTTTACGCCGTATCTTTTCACCGGTGTACCTAACTCCCGTACCCTGATAAGGCTCAGGGGGCCTAAGCCTCCTGATGTCGGCCGCGATCTGCCCCACTACTTCTTTGTCGATCCCGCGAATGGTAACGCTTGTGGGTGTCGACACTTCGATTTCGACATCCTTGGGCGGGACAATCTCCACGGGCCTGATAAACCCGAGGTTCAAGACGAGCTTGTCTCCGGACTTAGTAGCTCGATAACCCATACCTGATATCTCCAGGCCCTTGGAATACCCCTCGGTCACACCCACAATCATGTTGGACAAAAGAGTCCGTGTAAGCCCGTGCATGGATCTGTGAGTCTTGCCGTCTGTCGGCCGCTCAACCGTAGCTACGTCGCCTTCAACGGTAATCTTCATGTCCGGATGAAAACTCCTGCTAAGAGACCCCTTGGGCCCCTTGACCGTGACCTCTCTATCGTTCTTGGTCACGACGACCCCTGACGGGATCGGAATTGGTTTTATTCCTATTCGAGACACGTCAAAGACCTCCCGAGGATTCTTACCATACGTAGCAGATAACCTCTCCGCCGAGCCCTTCTGTCCTGGCCGCTTTGTCGGTCATGATCCCTTGGGATGTCGATACAACGGCTATGCCAAGTCCGCCCAAGACCCTTGGAACCTCGTTCTTATTGGCGTAGACGCGGAGCCCGGGCTTAGAGATCTGCCTAATGCCTGTAATGGCCATGGTCTTGCCCGCGCCGTACTTTAGGTAAATCCTAAGCTTCCCAACTGGCTTCTCCTGGATTACCTCGTAATCTCTTATATAGCCCTCAGCTTTGAGAACGCCGGCGATCCTCTCCTTAAGCTTGGAGGTGGGAAACTCCAGCTTCTCATGCTTAGCCATACCTGCGTTGCGGAGCCTTGTCAGCATATCCCCAACAGGGTCGTGTGTCACGGTGATCCCCCTCCTACCAACTGGCTTTGGTGACGCCAGGAATCTCTCCACGATGAGCCAAATCCCTAAAGCAATGTCTGCACAGTCCGAACTTCCTAAGCACTGCTCCGGAGCGTCCGCAGATTCTGCATCTATTGACTCTCTGAGTTCTGTATTTTGGCTCCTTTTTCGCCTTGTTAATTTTGGCTAAAGACGCCAAGTAATCGCCTCCTTACTGTCTGAACGGCATTCCCATGGCCTTCAGAAGGTAAAAGCCTTCCTCGTCGGTCCTGGCGGTTGTCGTAAGGGTGACGTTCATCCCCCTGATCTTGCTGACCTTGTCGTACTCGATCTCGGGAAAGATGATCTGCTCTCGAAGTCCCAGAGAGAAGTTACCTCTTCCGTCAAAACCGTCTGCCGATATTCCTCTGAAATCCCTAATACGGGGCATGACCACATTGAAAAGTTTCTCTAAGAAGTCATACATGCGGTCCCCTCGCAAGGTTACCTTGCAGCCTACGTTCATCCCCGCTCTGACTTTGAACGCGGAGATCGACTTCTTGGCCTTGGTGATAACCGGTTTCTGACCGGCAATCTTGGTTAGGTCTGACACCGCGCCTTCGATAGCGTCGGCGTTCTGGGTGGCTTCCCCTACTCCCATATTGATGACTACCTTACTTACTTTGGGTACCTGCAACACGTTATTGTACCCAAAAGCCTTCATCATGCCTGGGATGACCTCTTCACGGTACAGTTCCTTTAGAGCCACGTCACTCGACCTCACTTGTCAATGGCTTCTCCGCACTTGTGGCACACGCGGACTTTTTTGCCGCCGCCTATCTTGAACCCGAGCCTTGTCGTCTTGGAGCATCTTGGGCACACCAACATCACGTTTGACTTGTGGATCGGCCCTTCGCTCTCAATGATGCCGCCCTGCTGGACATCCTTGGTCGGCTTCTGGTGCTTCTTCTTGATGTTGACACCGTCGACTATCAGGTAATCCTTGGCGGGCATCGCCCTTAGGACCTTGCCCTTCTTGCCCTTGTACTTACCCGTGATAACCTGGACAATATCATCCTTGCGAATATTCATAGTGCACCACCCTTTGAGTCCTATATGACTTCGGGGGCCAAAGAGATAATCTTGGTGTATTTCTTATCTCGAAGCTCCCGTGCCACGGGGCCAAAAATGCGTGTACCCTGCGGCTCTTTATCATCACGAAGGATCACGGCGGCGTTGTCGTCGAACTTAATATGGGTGCCGTCCGGCCGTCTCACGTTGGTCTTGGTCCTGACCACGACCGCTCTCACTATCTGACCCTTCTTGACAACGCCTCCAGGAGTGGCCTCTTTTACAGTGCAGACGATGATATCGCCCAGTCCGGCATAGCGGTGACGAGCGCCTCCCAATACCTTAATGCACTGGACCTTCCTAGCCCCCGTGTTGTCGGCGACCTTCAATCTGGTTTCAACCTGGATCACGAGGCGTCACCTCCGTCAGAGGTCGTATATATCTGGGCTATCCGCCATCTCTTATCCGCGGATAACGGTCTGCACTCAACCAAACGGACCCTGTCGCCGATTTTCGCGGCATTGTTCTCATCGTGAGCCTTTATCCTGTGCGTGGCGCGCACTCTCTTGCGGTAGATCGGACTTACCTTCCATGACTCGACACGAACTACACGGGTCTTGTCCATCTTGTCGCTTACTACCACGCCGGTGACTTCCTTGCGCTTTGCGCGTTCCATGTTCAACCCTCCTGAGGGACCTTAGCGAGTTCTCGCTGGCGCTGGACGGTCTTCACCCTTGCGATGGACCGCTTCACATCGCGAATGCGCATCACGTCGTCAAGCTGCCCCGTGGTCATCTGAAAACGCAGGTTGAATAGCTCCTCCTGAAGGTCAGTAAGCCTCTTTTTCAGATCCACATCGCTCAAACCCCTAATCTCCTGCGCCTTCATTGTCATTCACCGCCTTCTCACGCATGTCTCCGGACACTTCACGCCGCACCTGGAATTTCGTGTGGATCGGCAGTTTTGTGCCGGCAAGCCTTAGGGCCTCCCTGGCTTCCGCCTCGGGTACCCCGGTTATCTCAAAGAGAATCCGTCCGGGCTTGACGACGGCCACCCAATACTCCGGGTTGCCCTTTCCGCCTCCCATACGCGTTTCAGCGGGTTTCTTGGTCACAGGCTTGTCAGGGAAAATCCTGATCCAAACCTTACCGCCTCTCTTGATATGACGCGTAAGGGCTACTCGCGCGGCTTCTATCTGCCTATCCGTAATCCACGCCGCGTCAAGAGCTTGGAGCCCATAATCCCCGTAAAAGATCTCGTTTCCCCGCATGGCCTTTCCGGCCCGGCTGCCGCGGTGGTGCTTTCGCCACTTGAACCTCTTGGGCATCAACATGACCTAGTTCCCTCCCTCGGTAGAAACGACGGGTTTGTTCTTCGCGGGAAGGATGTCGCCCTTGTAGATCCAGACCTTAATGCCTATCCGCCCATAAGTGGTGTGTGCCTCGGCAAACCCGTAGTCAACATCGGCCCGAAGCGTATGAAGAGGAACTGTACCCTCCCCGGTACGCTCGCTGCGAGCGATTTCGGCTCCCTGCAGCCTTCCCGAGAGCCTCAGCCTTATGCCCTTGGCGCCGACTCTCATGGCCCTTTGCATTGCCTGCCTCATGGCCCTTCTATAGGACACTCTTCTCTGGATGGATTCGGCGATGTTCTCGGCCACAAGCTGTGCGTCCATCTCGGGGTTCTTCACCTCAACGGCGTGAAGAATGACCCTCTTCTTGGTAAGCTCCACAAGTTCTTTGCGGAGAGCCTCGATGCCGGTTCCGCCGCGGCCTATCACTATTCCGGGCTTGGCGGCATGGATCGTGATCGTGACTTCCTGGGGCTTTCTCTCGATGACGATCCGAGGTATGCCCGCCAAAGGCAACCGCTTCTTGATGAAGGTCCTTATTTTCTTGTCTTCCAGCAAAAGCTCTGGGAATTCTTTGCGGGCAAACCACCGGGAGTCCCAGTCGTAAATCACCCCAACTCTAAACCCTTTCGGGTGAACCTTCTGTCCCAAGGTTAGCCCCCCTCTCTTTCTCTGACTACGACAGTGACATGGGACGTCTTCTTCTGAATAGGAAACGCCTGACCTCTCTGTCGGGGGTGGAACCGTTTCATTGTAGGTCCTTGGTCCACATATATCTCCGACACCACTAGAGAGTCTTTGTCCATTGCCATATTATTCTCAGCGTTGGCCGCAGCCGAGCTGATGACCTTTTCCAGCCAATGGCTGGCGCGCTTCGGTGTATACCGCAGTATCGCGAGCGCGTCCTCAACCGGTTTTCCCCGAACGAGATCCGCCACTATTCGTACTTTCGAAGGGGAAATCCTCACGTGCCTTAGAAAAGCCTTAGCTTCCATGATTACAAAGATTACCCCC